>JALHUQ010000291.1 GCA_022866645.1 Woeseiaceae bacterium
GTTGGCCGATACGATCCATCGTGTATCCGCGTGAGCCGTCTTCGTAGCCAATTGCGGACCAGTCACTGGTCGCACATTCGTCGCCGCTCATCGATGCGCAACCACTAAGGCCGGCAAAAGCCAGGGACAACCAGACTAGATTCCACTTCATGTTCATTACGTACTCCATCCAATTCGCAATCGCCAATGATGTTTCCATACATACAGCCTGCTGACTGAACGGCAGCTTAAAAAAGGGATATGTGCCCGGTTTCCTGGCGTCTCTATGTGACATACGTCACATCGTCGACCCTGGTGCGGAGCTACGCTCAAGTGCAGACGACACCAACGGAACAGGGCAAATGGATCTTGAGGCTATTAGCGGCGCAGCAACCGTCGCATTGACGAGCACTGTCGTATTTTTGCTAATCGCCAAGACCTGGAATGCCGTTAGCCGCACCATCGGCTCAACACCGAGTTTTTCAGACCGGATCATGCACGAAGCGGCGCAAGGCTTCCGCGACGAACTCGACCGACTTACCTGCTCTCAGTCCACCTACCTCAGCGCTGTGCTGGTATTTCTGACGCTCTTTTTTTCGGCTTACCTGTTGCGGGCGGAAATCTTGTTCGCTGGCTACCCGTCCTGGCAAATCAACTTGCAACTCGGCCTGTCGGCACTGGTTTCAGGATATGCCGTGCTCTGCCTGGTCAAGATCGCGCGGGCCCGATACCAGATAAAGTTCCTGCGCGACGCCAATATAGCAGTCGGCCATCAACTCCAGCAGTTGTCCGGTGAGGATACACGTGTGTTTCATGATGTAGGTACGAGCGCGGGTGTCGTCGATCACGTGATCATCGGCCAGAAAGGTCTCTACGCGATTAATGTCGTTGCGCGGCGATCCGGCAAACGAGCACAAGCGAGACTACGTGACAACGCGATCCAGTACTCCAATAGCAAATTATCGCAATCAATTATTGATATCACTGCGAAGACAACTCGCTTGCAAAAAGAGTTCCGCGAGATACTCGGACACAATGTCCGGGTGCGTTCAGTCATCGCCCTGCCAGGTTGGGATATCGGCGAGCAGCCCAAGGCAGATCACCTGCTTGTTAACGAACGAAACCTCGCGATGCTCAGCGGCTGGAAAGACCAATCGGACTACCTCATGAATGAAGATGTCGCAGCCCTGCAAAAAGAACTGAAATCGCGATGCGCCAGAGGCTAGCTAATACTCTGAGCCGCTTTCAACAGTTGCTGTTTTGCCGCATCAAATTGACCCGCCGCCCTTTTCAGATAAGCGTCCGCTTCATCATCGTAGCCGTCCGCTGAAGCCGACCAGACTCGGTTAATATACCGCTCGCCTGTTGCGAAGTGGCTCATGATGTCGGCGTAAGTTTGCAGTCCAAACAGATGCACCATGCTACCGCGTGCATCGGCAAATCGCCGCAAGTCCTCACGCAGTTTCAGATCAATCCGATCGCGTAATACCGCACCGCGAGTTAATTCTCCTTCGTTGATATCGCGCAAATCTTCAACAATATTTGCGATCGACTCACGGAGCTCGACGCGATTCACTTCGAGCACTTCTTCGGAACGTGCCAGAGCACCGACTTGTCGTTTGTAAATGACCAAGCCGATAATCGCCGCTGTTGATGTTACGACGAACAGCGGCCAGTTAACATTCTGAACACCCAAAGAGGTCGCAAACGCACCACCCAAAAAGCCGGCGGCAACCAGGAAATATCCAAGATTTTTCATGATTTCACTCCTCGGTTATGACGTAGCGACTATGAATGCTGCATTTCCTACGCCCACCAGCGCCTCACCTACAATGAGGCCGGCGGCAATTGGAATGCCCACCCCCTCACTCCAGGTCTTACCTTTGACGCGGTCGGAAATCTCTCGAGCCAGGGTTCCCAGCGAGTACGTTAGTACGATATTGAACGGCAGGTAGAAGCCCAGTCCAACCGTAATACCCAGTCCCCCCATCAACGCCGAAAGAATGCCGCCAAGAATAGCTCCCGCGGCATATTTCTGCGTCGGAACATCGCCTCCCATAATGCCGTCGATAGTGCTCGCCAGGGCCTGGGCCTGTGGTGCCGGCAACTTCTCGCTGCCGAGTCCATAGCCGTCCGCGTTCTGCAAGACGAATATCACGCCGATGACGATGATCGGACCGAGCCAGGCGCCGGCAAACTGACCAATTTGCTGCATGCGCGGCGTGGCGCCGACCAGATAACCTGTCTTCAGGTCCAGCATTAAATCCGTCGCCTGCGACATAGCGACACAGGTTGCCGCGCCGACCATGATCGCGGCGATAATCGAATCGCCACGCTCCATACCGTAGGTAACGATGATCAGCAAGGTAATTCCGACCAGCGTCATTCCAGAAAGCGGTGACCAGTTAGTCCGGCCTATCGCCTCCGACAAAATGATGCCGGACATCCAAATCCAGAGCGTCCCAACGAGTGCCATGGCAATACCACGA
>JALHUQ010000292.1 GCA_022866645.1 Woeseiaceae bacterium
CGAACGGCGGATGTAGTCATAGACTTATTCGTCGGGCTTACGGTGTTGTCTCGAGTGAGCGCTATGGGCGCCGACGACAGCGAGAAGTACCAGCAGGCAGTACAGATCGCACATATGTTCAGCCAAAAGGCGAAACGTCGCATGAACCAAAACCTGCGGTCGATGTTGCACAATGAAGACGAGTCAGCCAAATCTCTGGCCGATTTTATTTTTGAGGCCGAGAGCTACCCTTGGGATGTTCTTTAGGTCGCTTGATAGTGCAGTGATATCATAGTTCATCGAATTCCGACCAACGGATAAGGAGCAGCCATGATCATCAGTAATACCGAAACCATACCCGGTCGCAAAATTGTCGAATTTTACGGCGTCGTGACCGGCAACACAGTTCGTGCCAAACACATCGGCCGCGACATCATGGCCGGACTGAAAAACATTGTCGGCGGGGAACTCAAGGGTTACACCGAGCTCTTGAGCGACTCGCGGAAAGAGGCGACCGACAGAATGATAGAGCAGGCGCAGTCTATGGGCGCGAACGCCGTGGTGAACGTGCGTTTTGCGACCAGTTCGATTTCCCAGGGAGCCGCCGAGTTGTTCGCATACGGAACCGCGGTTCGGGTTGAATGATATGGACGGCAACTTTCAAAACCTGGAGTTGTTCATGAATTTCGGGATGCCACTCCTGATACTGATGATTGCCTACTTCATCGGTACTCATCTCGAAAAGAGACACTTTCAAAGCATACTCAAACGTGAAGACGAAGCGCGGGGATTCCCGGTCGTATCCTTCGATACTATGCCGGACAACTGGACGGCCAGTCGGTCAGATCTGGTCAGCGGCAGCGTGGTCATTTCCCTGGACTACTTCAAACGCGTGATCGCAGGCCTCAGAGGCTTGATCGGCGGTCGTATCAAAACCTATGAGCCGCTACTGGATCGGGCGCGTCGCGAAGCAGTATTGCGAATGATCGAGGACGCACGTTCTCAGGGGTATGACGCAGTGTTCAACGTTCGTCTGGAAACGTCCCGGCTAGCCAATGCAACTCGTAACGGCAAAGGAACGGCCGGTGTCGAGATGCTGGCTTATGGTACGGCAGTAAAATTCGCCAGCAGGTTCGCGAACGCGCAATGAGGTTCGTTGCCCGGCAACCGAAAGAAGGCATCAATGTCAGCGATACGCATCCGCTGGTAGAGGCGGGCACGCTGGTCGTCGGGCTGACAGCGATATTCGTCATCATCGCGGTCGTGCTGATCTTCATGGTCGAAGTCGTGCTCTATTTTGTATCGGCCGAAGACGAAGCGAAATTGTTCGATGGCTGGTTGCCAGAGGACCTGGTGACGGTTTCCTATACTGACGAGCGACTACTCGAAACCCAGGCCCTGGTCGATCGGCTGGTGCTGCACTGGCCGGATGCGCCCTATGAGTTTCGCGTTGAGATTGACGATTCTGAGCAGGCCAATGCGATGGCATTGCCGGGTGGCTTGGTCATCGTGACCCAGGGCTTGCTGGACGAAGTGGAATCCGAAAACGAACTCGCCTTCGTGCTGGGCCACGAGCTGGGCCACTTCAAGAACAGAGATCACGTGCGGGCCCTCGGGCGAGGGGTCGTACTGTCGATATTCTTTGCTGCGCTTACCGGCAACGACGTCGCCGGGATAGGGATCAAATCGGCGGATCTCACGTTGCGCAGTTTTAGCCGGCGACAGGAAGCCAGGGCGGACGACTTCGGCTTGCAGGTGGTCAACTCCGAGTACGGTCACGTCAACGAAGCCTGGCATCTGTTCGAACGTTGGGGCGGCAAAGATGACTCGATCATTGACCTTGTCAAGTATCTGTCGACGCACCCCGATTCCGGCGATCGTGCTGCCACTATGAAGCGCCACGCCGAAGAGAAGGGTTGGCAGTCGGATGGAGAGATAACGCCCTTAAGCTGGTAGTCCATATAGTGCCACCGCACGAGGCACGCGTTACCAAGTCTTAAGTGGCCATGTCATTGGCGCAGCCGGCGGCCAGGTGAGGCCGGATTTCGCCAGCATTTGAGCGAAATTGGGAGTCTCTTCAATATCGAATGGCGCGCCGCACATACATTGGCTTATGGAGACCAGCAGAGCCAGATGGCCCAAGGGCTGCGTGTCGAAGTCCCGAGCCATTGAATTCGCCAATTCGCGGTTTCCTATCTGGGCCGCGGGGGACATCGTCCACTGCCATTCGGGGAAGTCAGCATTTAGCTCCGCAAACCGACTCTGCGCCTGTTCAGCATTGCCACGTGCTGCCGCGAGCAGCACGCGCAGTCTGGCCCTGACTCTGTCGGAGCTTACGTCTCGTTCTATAACAGTCTCCGCTTCGGTCTGGCGACCCGCCGCAACGAGAGACAGAACGTAGTTGGTCATTATCAACTGTGCATCGCCTTTCTTGAAAAAGGCCGTCGCCGCCTGCACACCGCCGTCCGGCTTGCCCAACGCTACAAACGAATCGATGTATTCCGTGATATCGCTGGACAATGGATCACACGCGATATTGCGGGCGTAATCACGATGAGCCATTTCACCCAGGCCAAAGGGTAGTGCGGCCGTATTCAGCCACATCGGCACGGCACAATCGTCAATTTGGGTAGCGCGCGCGATCAGATCGGCCAGGCCGCGCCAGCGACCGGTAATGAGCGCCCGATCGAGGGCCGCATTTAGCTGCCGACCTTCGTCCCGCCCATACTGACCAGCAAATTTTAGATCCGATTCAAGCGCTTGCATTGCGAGCTCGGCGTCAATCGATTCAGTCTCTCGACCTTGTTCGGGCGTCTGAATGCTGAGCAACACGTGGGTAAAATAGTCGCTGTGTCGAAGATAGGCATCAGAGAAGCGCGGCGCCAACTCAATGGCCCTTTCGAACCAGATATTGCTTTTGGCAAGATTCTCCAATTGATCGGCGCCTTCGTGGCCACGATTAAATAATTCCATTCCCTTTTGATAAGCGATAAAAGCTTCAGGGTTCTGAATTCCGGCGCTGGTCATCAACGCGAGCTGGTCGTCATTGAGAACGATATCGAGCGCCGACGCGACTTTCTCAGCGATCTCTGTTTGCACGACGAATCCGCCTTCCACGGATCGGTCATAGGTATCCGACCAGAGATGAAATCCGTCA
>JALHUQ010000293.1 GCA_022866645.1 Woeseiaceae bacterium
TACAGGAGGAAATAAACCCTGCACAAAGCGCCATCAACATGCAGCGACGCAGCGTCGATTTCACTTGTCGTTCTGATTTCTTCATATTGAATTTCCTGAATACCCAGGTTATAAAATTGTGCGCAAAACGAGTTTACACGGTTAGTGGTTGAGTGCGCCGCATTTTGGCCACATGTAAAGCAGGCGACACATTCGATGTTTGAATTTTGATTTAATGCGATTCAAGGGCATACTTGGGGCACCGAAAATTGGCGATTGACGCCGCACGATTTGCTTCTCTGGCCGTCGACCGGTGGGAAAAGCACAAATTCGAATGAAAATAAATCACTGGAGAATATCCAGTCACAACCGGGCACATGCTGATGAGTCTCCAAAACGTATCCATCGCTCCGCGAATCGCGCGAGTAGTGACCATCCTGATTATCACAATGTGGTCAGGGAATCTGTTGGCACTGGAATGGCCACAGGAAATAGTTGGCGACAAGGCCACGATCACGATTTATCAACCTCAGCCGGAAAGCCTTATTGGCAATCAACTAAAAGCCCGGGCGGCCATGTCTTTTCAAATGAAAGATGCCAGTGAACCAATCTTTGGCGCGATCTGGTTTACCGCGAACGTTGATACCGACGCGGATTCCGGGACGGCGATCGTCCGCGATCTTGTTGTTTCAGATGTGCGCTGGCCAGACTCCAAAGATGCCGGCCAGCAGCAATTCTCGGCCGCAGTTGAGAAGGCCGCTGAAGGTCATCAGTTTGAGATATCGATGGATGAACTGTCTGCCAGTCTTGCAACGGCTGACTCGCAGCAGAAGAGCCTCGAAAATATCAAGAACGATGCACCGAAAATTATCTTCGAAAGACAGTTGGGTGTTCTCGTTTTATACGACGGCAAGCCAAATTTCTCAGCAGTTGAAAACAGTAACTATGAACGCGCGCTCAATACGCCGGTCCTTGTCGTTCGGAACACCAGGAGCAAAACTTGCTACTTGAGCAGCGGGACGCTGTGGTATCAGGCTGAGGACCCGCTCGGCCCCTGGTCACCGACCACGAATCCGCCTGCGGATCTCGTAAAGATGCTGCCCGCCGCTGATGACGCCGCTGCTGCACCCGCAAAAACACCGGTGATCGTGACGGCAACCGAGCCAACGGAGTTAATTTCGAGCGACGGCGAGCCCAAATGGACCAGCCTGACAGGCGGAAAAATTCTCTACGTACAAAATACCGAAACGCCCTGGTTGCGGGAATTATCGACGGGAAATATGTACATCCTGCTATCGGGTCGATGGTTCCGCTCGAAAAACGAAAGCGGCCCCTGGACGTTCGTACGTGCGGACGAATTGCCGGACAGCTTCAAAAACATACCGCCTGATTCTGACATAGGTGGTTTGCGTGCTTCTGTTGCCGGCACAGAGGAAGCGCAGGACGCAATCTACGACGCACAAATCCCGCAGACCGCGGCAATCAAGCGCAGCGATGCGAACCTGACCGTTGAATATGACGGTTCGCCCAAGTTTGAAGCAATATCGGGCACGAAGGTGTCCTACGCCGTCAACACCGCCGCCCAGGTCCTGCTGGTCGAGGGTCAATACTATGCCGTCGACAACGGCGTCTGGTTTAGCTCAAAGTCAGCCAACGGTCCGTGGCTGGTCGCGGACAGCGTTCCGAAAGCCGAAATCGACAAGATTCCGCCAAGCTCACCGGTGTACAACACGACTTACGTAACGATTTACGAATCAACACCGGAAGTTGTTTACGTTGGCTATACGCCCGGTTACATGTGGTCCTATCCTTACTATGGCGTGCCAATCTACGGAACTGGCTGGTACTACCCACCGTATTACGGTCGGTATTATTACCCACGGCCGCCTACCTGGGGTCTGCATGTCGGCTACAACCCCTGGACTGGCTGGAACGCCGGAGTCAGCTGGAGTAATGGTTTCTTCACGATGGGTGTCAGCTTTGGCGGTGGTTACGGTGGCGGCTATTATCCCGGCCGTTGCTGTGGCAGCTACCATGGTGGCGGCTATCACGGTGGCAATACCATCATCAATACCGGCGACATCAACATTGGCAACAACGTCAGTGTCGGTAACCGCAACCAAATTGGTAATCGTGCGTTTAGTGACAACAACGTTCGCGGCGGTGAAAGAAATAACATTTACAACCGACCGGAAAACAGCAAACGCAATGCGGATCCCAAGACGGCGCGGAGAGACCTCAAACAGGCGCGTACTGCGCCAGACAAGGCCAATAACGTGTACGCGGACAAGAACGGCAATGTCGCCCGCAACAATAACGGCAAATGGGAAACTCGCGACCAGGGTAGCTGGAAGTCGCAGCCGAACAACGCCGCGCAACGACCAACAACGTCGCCCGATACCTCACAACGCAACAACACAAAGCGTTCTGTACCCAGTTCATTCGATCGCGGCGGTATGGATAGAGCACATCAGTCGCGACAGCATGGTGCGTCACGAGCTGCGGCACGGCCAGCAGGCGGTGGCGGACGCAGACGATGATTGGCAACGACTCGTAGCAATAAATATCGGCCCAACCACCCTCACGTTAAGGACCAAAATATGAAGCCCGACTATCACCAGTTCTCTTTACTCATCGCTATTGCCTTTGTGCTGATCGCTCCGCTAGCGATGGCCCAGGAAAAATCGGCGAGCCAGCCGAACATCGTCATCATCTGGGGTGACGATATCGGTCAAAGCGACATCAGCGCCTACACGCGCGGTTTAATGGGCTTTCAAACACCGAACATCGATCGCGTTGCCAATGAAGGCATGCTGTTTACCGATTATTACGCTGAACAAAGTTGTACCGCAGGCCGTTCCGCGTTCATAACCGGCCAAAGTGTGTTTCGTACCGGTTTGAGTAAAGTGGGTATGCCCGGGGCCAAAGAAGGCCTGAGCGAGAAGGACCCGACCATCGCCGAAATTCTCAAACCTATGGGTTATACCACCGGGCAGTTTGGCAAGAATCATCTCGGTGATCGGGATGAAATGTTGCCCACTAATCATGGCTTTGACGAATTCTACGGTAACCTGTATCACCTGAATGCTGAGGAAGAGCCTGAGAACAGGGACTACCCGAAAGACCCTGCCTTTCGCAAGGCTTTCGGCCCTCGCGGAGTGATACA
>JALHUQ010000294.1 GCA_022866645.1 Woeseiaceae bacterium
CCTGCATCGCCGGCGGCTGCAGGGTGGTGTACTGTTTCCACATTTCGGGCGTGAAGCCCTTGGTTTGCTCGGCAAACCGGGTTTGGGTGTCGATCAGGGTCTGGATGTTTTTTTCCAGATAACCCCCTAAAAAACCCTGCATGGCGTGGCCGTAAAAACGGATCAGGCTTTCCAGCACTGGCGCTGTGAACATGGGCGAGCCACTGGTCTCGGCTTCCAGAATAATTTGCAGCAGAATGCTGCGCGTCAGGTTGTCCCCGGTCTTGGCGTCCACCACTTCGAAAGGCTCGCTTTGCATCACCAGGTCTTTCACTTCTAACAGGGTGATGTAGGTGGACGTTTTGGTATCGTAGAGACGGCGATTGGGATACTTCTTGATGACGCGGTGCGCCGCTTGTGTCTCGGTGGTCTTGTCTTGCATGTCAATCAATGGTTGGGCTTTTATAAGCTCGTATTTTCACGATGACACAGGAGCTCTGCAAAATTTACGGCGCCGCGCCGCGCGATCTGGACGTCGAGGAGTTTCTGTCCCTGGGGCAAAGCCGGGTCGGGCGGGCACTGCCGTTGTCCTTGGCAGTTGCGGGCAACGGCCTCAAGGCATTTCCGGGCTTGGGCACGGTCGTCGGTGGGCTGGCCCACGCGGTTGCGTATGGTTTGATTTTTGACGCGCTCGGGCGCAGCCTCATGCTGACATTAGCGCGACACGGTGAGCTGCTTCCCGAAATTGCAGCCAAGGAATTCGAGGAAGGTATCAGTGAGCATTTGGAAGCAGGCGTTCGCCGCATTGCCAAAATGGCGCTGGACGAAAAGACCGACTGAAGGAGTCGGCGACGATGGCGCAGGGCACCTCGGTCTTGCACGCGAGAGTTTGCGTGAGCTCATCAATGACAGGCGTCTTCCGGAAGGTGTCAGGGAATCCCTGTCACACGACTATGATGCTGTAGAGGCCATGCTCGACAAGCTGGACCATGGGCACTTGCATCTTTCGGTATTGGGGCGTGTCAGCACAGGCAAGTCCTCCTTATTGAACGCGCTTATCGGTGAAGAAAAATTCGCTGTCAGTCCGGTGCACGGAGAAACCAAGTACTCGTCGATGCAGGCCTGGAGCGAACGGCAGGCCGGTGGCGTATTTCTTATCGACACGCCGGGCCTGGACGAGGCGGGCGGTGAAGATCGCGAGTCGCTGGCGAAAGAAGTCGCGGGGCGATCCGACCTGGTTATTTTCGTCATCGATGGCGACATTACCGACACCGAACTCGATGCGTTGAAGGCGGCGATATCGCAAGGTCGGCCAATACTGGTGACACTGAACAAGTCGGATCTTTACACCAGTACCGAGCGAGCGGCGTTGCTGCAATCGGTGCGCAGCAAAACGCAGGGAATTATTGAGCCACAGTACGTGATTTCCGTCGCCGCGCAGCCCCGGCCGCAGATCGTTGTCGAGATCAGCGCGGACGGCAGCGAACGGGAAGTGCCGCGGCATCGCGAGCCGGATATCGCCGCTCTTCGCCTGAAGTTGTGGGAAATACTCGAAGCTGAAGGCAAGACCCTGGCCGCATTAAACGCCAGCCTGTTCGCTGCAGATCTGTCGGATCAGGTGGGGCGACGCATACTTGCGGCAAGACGCGAGCTTGGCGAGAAAATGGTTCGCACCTACTGTGTCGCCAAGGGCATCGCAGTCGCCTTCAATCCCGTGCCTGTTGCCGACCTGTTTGCGGCCGCATTTATCGATGTCGGCATGGTCGTACATTTATCAAAAGTCTACGACCTGCCACTGAACCAGAAAGAAGCCGGGTCCATCGTAAAAGTCATCATGGCCGAATCCGCCGCGCTGATGGGTAGCGTGTGGGCCTTACATTTTGTATCCAGTGCGCTGAAAGTTGGAACGATAGGCTTGTCGACCATATTGACGGCCGGCGCGCAGGGCGCAATCGCCTATTACAGCACCTACCTCGTCGGACAGGCGGCCGCCGAGTACCTCGCGAAAGGCAAATCGTGGGGCGAAGGCGGTCCCAAGCGGGTCGTCAAGCAGATACTGGATTCACTCGATCGTGACACGGTACTGCACGATGCCAAACGCGAGATTCAGGCTCGCCTGGGATTGCGTTGACGTGTCCGCTCCGGACCGCGAAACACGCATGCGCAGAATCTGGGAAACCATCCAGGATATCCCGAAAGGATGCGTCGCGAATTACGGCCAGATCGCCGAAATTTCGGGCCTTCCGCGCGGCGCGCGACAAGTCGGCTACGCCTTGCGCCACGCGCCGAAAGACCTTCAATTGCCATGGCATCGCGTCATCACATCGTCCGGGAAAATCGCGTTCGACCCGAACAGCAAATATTTCGGAATTCAACGTGACCGTCTGGGAGAAGAGGGCGTCCCGGTTATCAGCGGAAAAGTCGACATCAAGAAATATCGATGGGAGCCTGATCTCGATGAGTTACTCTGGAAACCGAGTTCCATGTGGGATGAAGAATGAATCTTGAGCGGAAAATTCGATCGCTGATTGTGAATTTGATGTTCAATCCGCGCGTTATTCGGATGAATCGCTGGCTGACCGAAAAACGCCGACGGTTGAGTGGGCAGAAACATATTGTTTCTGTGTTTTTGCAGCTCGACGACCCGTACTCTTACATTCTGTCGCATTATTTGCCGAGGCTGGCGGCGAGCTACAATATCGAACTTCGCCTGTATCTTTCTCAAGCCCTGGGTGATGAGTATCAGCCAGCGCCGGAGATGTTGGCTGAGTACGCGGTCGTCGACTGCGTTCGTCTGGCACTTGAACTCGGCATTCCGTTTCTCGACAAAGGCAAGCTCCCCCCGACCGAGCACCGCGTCGGGCTCACGAATGCGGTCGCATCCGTAGCCGGAACCGACGCGTTCGACGAGGAACTTCGCCGCGCGCTCGCCATATTTTGGCGCGGCGATAGTTCGGCTGCCGCAAACATGAGCCATACGCCGGGCTCAAAAGAACAAGCCGATAAGGTAATCGCCGATTCACAAAGGCTTCTGCAAAAATACGGCCACTACAATTCGGCGATGCTGCACTACGCCGGGGAGTGGTTTTGGGGCGTGGATCGTTTGCATTATTTGCTGGATCGCCTGAACGAACTCGGTGTTTTGAAAGAGGATGGGCTGGACTCCAGATTGGCGTCCATCAAACAGGCGATGAAAATATCGTTGCCGATCAAACCGCCGACGGCTGCCAGGAACCTGCCGCCGATAGAGTATTTTCATTCCTTTCGCAGCCCGTATTCCTATGTGGCGCTGCAGCAAACCTACGCAATAGCGGATGCCTTCGGTATCGAGTTGAAGTTGCGGCCCGTACTGCCGATGGTTATGCGCGGCATGAAAGTGCCGAAACCGAAGTTGCTGTATATCGTCAGGGACACCTATCGCGAAGCCCGCCGCCGTAACGTCCCGTTTGGAAAGATTGCAGATCCGGTCGGGCTTGGTACTGACCGCTGCCTTGCTGCGTATCGTTATGCGGAGTCCGAGCATCGCGCACGAGATTTCTTGCTAAACGCCGGGGTCGCAATCTGGTCGCAGGCGATCGACGTCGCGACGGATGACGGCATGCGAAAAGTGACGGGTCGCTCGGGTTTGTTCTGGCCGGGCGTCAAAGCGGCGATGCAGTCTGACGACTGGCGGGAAGAGA
>JALHUQ010000295.1 GCA_022866645.1 Woeseiaceae bacterium
GCTGGTCGATGGCTCTATCGGAATCGCCGAGACGCTGGGGGTTAGTGAGGTTGTTATTGGCATTACTGTTGTTGCTGTCGGAACCAGTTTGCCGGAGCTCGCTGTGACGCTGGTTAGCGCGCTCAGGGGCGAATATGGCCTCGCCATCGGCAATATTGTCGGCTCCAACATATTCAACCTGCTGGCCGTGCTCGGCATCGCCGCCGCCATTCAGCCGGCCGCTGTCCATCCCTCCGTGTTGTCGTTGCACATCTTCGTGATGGTGGCGTTTACTCTGGTCTTGTTCGCGATGACCTACGATTACGACCGAAAGGCGGAACTTTCGCGAGTAGAGGGCCTCGCGTTGCTGGTCGCCTACATTGCCTACGATTCCTACGTCGTAGCACAAAACCTGTAGGCCAAAACAGTTAGAATAGAGTCCTGACCCATCGCCGAGGGCCACCCGTGCCTGACAAAATGACAAAGGAAGAATTGCTTGCGCTGGCGGGCGAAGTCCTGGCTATCGAGGCTCGTGCTGTTGATGCTTTGCGCAGCCGACTCAATGACGATTTCGTCGCAGCCTGCGAGTTATGTCTTGCGACCCCCGGCCGCATCGTTGTCAGTGGTATGGGGAAATCCGGCCACATCAGCAACAAGATCGCCGCAACCTTAGCCTCCACTGGCACGCCGGCTTTCTTCATGCATCCCGCCGAAGCGAGCCACGGTGATCTCGGCATGATTACCAGTCAGGACCTGTTGTTAGCCGTGTCTTACTCGGGCGAAACGGCAGAGGTGGTGACCATATTGCCGGTCGTCAAACGCAAGGGGGCGAGACTGCTTTCGATGACAGGCAACCCCAGGTCTACGATGGCGCTGGCCGCAGACGTGCACCTCGATGTCAGCGTTAGCGAAGAGGCCTGCCCTCTCAATCTCGCACCGACGGCAAGTACGACAGCGACGCTCGCGATGGGAGATGCGTTGGCCGTGGCGTTATTAAAGAGCCGTGGATTTACAGCCGAAGATTTCGCTCGCTCACATCCGAGCGGCACTCTTGGCAAGCGTCTGTTGCTGCGTGTATCCGACGTCATGCGCAGTGGCGATAGAATCCCCGCGGTCAGGGCCAACGTCAGCTTGCGCGACGGACTCATGGAAATGACGGACAAGGGTCTCGGCATGACCGCGATCGTCGGTGAAGGTCTGGTGCTCGAGGGCATATTCACAGACGGCGACTTGCGCCGGGCGCTCGACAGCGGCGCAGATATCCACAAGACGAGAATCAGCGACGTCATGCACAGAGACTGCAAGACGACATCAGCCGACATTCTGGCCGCTGAAGCACTACGAATCCTTGAGGAGAATAAGATCACGTCATTATTGGTAGTCGATGAGAACCGCAGAGTGGTCGGCGCGTTGAACATCCACGACTTGTTTCGAGAGGGCCTGATATGAGCAGCCGCAGCCCGGATAAAATTCGTCTGGTTGCATTCGATGTCGACGGAGTATTTACAGACGGTCGCTTCTATTTATCCGACGACGGAATTGAGTCCAAGGCTTTCCACACTCAGGATGGATTCGGAGTCCGAAAATTGCTGGAGGTCGGCGTAGTTGTCGCAGTCATTAGCGGCCGCAAGTCCGCGGCGGTCGAGAAGCGAATGGCAGAACTGGGCGTGCAGTATGTCGTGCAAGCCTGTAAGGATAAGGTTGCTGCGCTGGACGAGATAATTGCGCGTCTTAACATTTCGACTGCAGAATGCGCCTATGTCGGCGACGATACTCCGGATCTGGCGTTGCTGAATCATGTCGGTTACGCCATAGCCGTCGCAAACGCGGTACCCGCCGTGCACAAGCAATGCGATTACTCGACATCCGCCGCGGGTGGCTTCGGCGCCGTGCGCGAAGTTTGTGAACTGATACTCAGCGCGCAGAGCCAATAGCTTGATGAACCCTCGCGCCATCACCCTCATCGTTTTGCTGTCTGCTGGCGCCATCGGCAGCTGGTATCTGGCTCGATCCAACGCCCGGACCGACGACGATGAACTGCCCCACCAAACGGCGCATTACGGCTATTATCTCAAACAGGCGCGCATACTCGGTACCGGAGAAAATGGCGCCCCCCTTTACCAGATCGAGGCGGAACTCGCCGAACAGCAGGAGGACAATCGCATTGAGTTTACGGACGTCCGTATTCGTTATTCGCCGGAAAGCGCGGTCCCGTGGATCGTCAATGCCGACGAAGCCACGCTAAGACAAGACGATCCTATGATCACTCTGCGAGGACATGTTCAAATCATCAATTCCGGAGCTGATGAGGAAACGGAAATTCGGACGCAGTATCTCGAACTTGATCCGGAACAGTTCATTGCTGAAACAGAAATGCGCGTGCAAATTCGAATCGGCGAGCGCAGTCTGACGGCGACAGGCATGCTAGCATCGCTACACGATGACAAAATCGAACTCAAATCGAATGTTCGCGGGAAAATCGCTCCATAATATGGCGCGCCGCAGCTGTTTTCACAGATTGGCGCTGACAGCTTTGTTGCTGCCGTCAGTCCTGGCAGCGCAGGTCGTGGATCTCGACCGACTGCCGTGGACCATCGTTTCGGAGACGATGGCATTCGACGGAAAAACTTCAACCATCATTTATACCGGATTGCAGTTTTCTCAAGGTGATATAACCATCGAGGCGGACGAAGGGCGCGCAACTTCCCGCGCGCAATCCGACAGCACCTGGCAGCTTTCGGGCAATGTCGCAATTGACCTGAACAATGGCCACATCAGGTGTGATTCTGCCTACCTCAAATTTGATGGCAACATACTCAGTATGGCGACAGTCACCGGAACGCCAGCAACGTTCGAGCTATTACGCGACGACGCCGACGACGTTACTTACGCCGAAGCGGGCAAACTCAGGTACGACGTAGCTAAAGGCATCATCGAATTTTCGGCGCATGCAACCATTACCGAGAGCGGCAATGAAATCTCGTCGAACTTTCTGGTCTATAACGTCATTGAACGAAAAATAAATGCCGACTCCTCGGGTATAGGCGACGATCGCGTTCGCATCAAATACACGCCGACCAGCGGCAGCGGCGAGCTCAGCCCCGCTCAAGATGATGTCGAACCCGAGCAGCCATGAGTATTCTCAGCGTTCAGAATATCTCCAAAAGCTTCAAGCTGCGCAAGGTCGTCAAGGGCCTCTCGATCGAAATAAAAAGCGGGGAAGTTGTTGGCCTGTTGGGCCCCAATGGCGCCGGAAAAACAACGGCGTTTTATATGATCGTCGGGCTCATAGCGGCCGACGGCGGCAAGATCTTGCTGGACGGTCAGGACCTTACCGCCAAACCCATGCACGAGCGCTCGAAACTCGGACTGGGTTACCTTCCGCAGGAAGCATCAATATTTCGCAAGCTCACTGTCGAGCACAATATTCTCGCCATACTTGAAACTCGCAAGGACCTCGATCGCGCGGGTCGTGAGCAGGAACTCGAAAACTTGCTTGATGAGCTGCATGTCGGGCATGTGCGAACCAGCCTCGGAATCAGCCTGTCCGGTGGCGAACGCCGTCGGGTTGAAATTGCCCGGGCGCTCGCTGCAAATCCCAAATTTGTTCTGCTTGACGAGCCGTTCGCGGGCGTCGATCCGATATCGGTACTCGACATTCAACGCATCATCAGACATTTGTGCGAGCGCGATATCGGCGTTTTGATTACCGACCATAACGTCCGGGAAACGCTCGGGATTTGCGGCCACGCCTACATACTCAGTGACGGCAGCCTGATCGCCGCCGGCTCGCCGGAAGATATATTGGAGAATCAACACGTTCGAGAAGTGTATCTCGGACAGGAGTTTAAACTCTGAGGCAAAATTGTAGGCGTGAAAGGCTTGTGCAAGCAAAAATCGCCCATAGAGTAATCGTAGTCAATGCTTAAACCTTCGCTGCAACTGAAACTCGGACAGTCATTAACAATGACGCCGCAGCTACAACAAGCCATCCGCTTGTTGCAGTTGCCTATCCTCGACCTGAACGCACAAATTCAGGAGGCGCTCGAGGAAAACATCATGCTGGAGATGGAGGACTTGCCCGACGTCCCACGTACCAGCGACGATTCCACGGCCGAAGTTGAAACCATCAAGGCTGACGAACTCTGGCAGACGCGCGCTGCCGAACGCACCATGGATGGTGGCTGGAATGGCGAAGGGCGTCCAACCAGCGAATTCGCGGATGAATCTGGCGAAACGTTGCACGAGCACCTCTACTGGCAACTGGAAATGGAGAACTTCACTGTCCGCGAAGCGCTGATCGGTGAAGCTCTGGTCGACTCGATTAACGATGACGGATATTTGAGGGCCGGCATCGAAGACATTATCAGCGGCTTTGACGAAGATCCGGCCGTGACGGTTGAAGAAGCCGAGTTGATGCTCACGAAAATTCAAGGCCTTGATCCCGTCGGCGTCGGCGCTCGATCGCTATCCGAGTGCATAATAAGGCAGATCGAGCAACTCGAGAGCAAGACGCCAGGGCGCCAGCTCGCACTTGACATAGCGGCCGGTCATCTGGATCTCGTCGCGAGCCGCGACTATGGCGAACTGCGACGGGGACTGAGAATTTCCGAGGACCAGCTCCATGAGGCGCTCGCTCTTGTAAGAGGATGCAACCCGAAACCAGGCCTCGCAGTCAGTCCGGCTGCCGCTGAGTACGTCATTCCGGATGTATTTGTGCGTAAAGTTGACAATCGCTGGCAGGTAGAGATCAGCGCAACCGGTGTACCTCGGCTTTCGATTAACCAGCAATACGCGAAGTTGCTCCGCGGCAGCGGCGAGCATTCAGTGCTGAAATCTCAATTGCAGGAAGCGCGCTGGCTCATACGCAGTCTGGAGATTCGCAACGAAACCCTGCTAAAGGTCGCGACCAGTATTGTGTCGCGCCAAACCCATTTCCTTGAATACGGTGACGAGGCCATGAAACCTATGGTACTTCGGGACATCGCCGACGAAATCGAAATGCACGAATCAACAATTTCACGTGTAACCACCAACAAGTACATGCACACGCCGCGGGGCGTGTTCGAATTCAAGTTCTTCTTCTCCAGCCATTTATCATCAGACAGCGGTGAAGACCAGTCCTCGACTTCGGTCCGCGCGAAAATCCGCAAGTTGGTGGGTGCCGAGAACCCGGCCAAACCGTTGAGCGACAGCAAGATCATGAGCCTGCTGAAAGACGACGGTATTTCGGTTGCGAGAAGGACGGTAGCGAAGTACCGTGAAGCAATGAACATCCCGTCGTCCAGCGATCGCAGGAATCGCGAAACGCGGTAAAGCGTAGGTAGGAAACACGATATAGGAGGACAACCAGGCTGCTATCCTGATCCCGTTGGGACCGTGAAATAACCAAAACTGGAGACAATTATGCAATTGAATGTTTCAGGCCATCACGTCGAAGTTACTGATTCGCTGAGAGAATACGTCGAATCCAAAGTTAATAAAACAGCCCGTCACTTTGACCTCGTGTCTGACGTCCGTTGTATTCTGACCGTCGAGAAGCTCCGGCACAAAGCCGAGGCAACCGTTCTCGTAAATGGTGGTACGATCTACGCCGATCACACCGAAGAGGACATGTACGCAGCGATCGACGGCTTGGTGGACAAAATCGAACGACGAGTCAGAAAATACAAAGAAAAACTCGGCGATCACCGCGCCAAAGACAAAGAAAAGATCAAGATCGCCTGATCCCGCAAACGATTTGTGCGGTCCGACGGCCGCACAGATCGTTGCGACTAAAACCTACCCCCTATGCTGCTCGAAGACATTATCAAGCCTGATGGTGTGTTGTGTAACGCAACCGCCCGCAGCAAAAAACATTGCCTGGAAATCTTGAGCGAATTGCTGGTTCGCTCCAACCCGGGTGTGACAAGCGAAACCCTATTCCGGTGTCTCATTGAGCGCGAGCGCCTGGGATGCACCGGCCTCGACAGAGGTGCCGCATTTCCACACTGCCGCATGAATGGCATCAATGCCAGTACGGCCGCTTTGATCAAATTATCCCAACCCGTTGACTTTGACGCTGCAGACGGCGACCCCGTGGACCTTGTCATTGGCATGGTGGTCCCAAGCGAGCTCGATGACAGCCACTACGCCGACATCAAGATGGTTACCGGCGTCCTGGCCGATGAAGGTCTGCGGTCCCGCTTGCGCGGCACGAGTTCCAGCAAGGAATTGTACAAGGCCTTGATCAGCGGCTCGGAGTTGTTTGTCCCTGGTCCGCTGCAAAAAGCACAGGGCTCGTGAGCCGCGCTATATCGGGACCGGATTCACTATGTCTAAAGAACTTCGACTAATAATTGTCAGCGGCTTGTCAGGATCAGGCAAGTCGGTTGCGCTGCATGTTCTGGAAGACCTCGGCTACTACTGTATCGACAATATTCCAGCCGCCTTGCTGAAGTCGGCGGTCCACGAAGTTCACTCGGGTGAGAATCCCGCAGCGGAACGTTTGGCCGTCGGCGTTGATGCACGCAACCGGCCCCAGGATCTGGAAGCGCTGCCCGGCCTGATTGCCGATCTGCGTGAACAGGGGGTGCATACTGAGATCGTGTTCCTGCACGCCAGTGAGGAAGTATTGCTGCAACGTTACAGCGAGTCACGACGCAGACACCCGCTCGCGACACACGGCGCAGAATTGCGCATCGCGATAGAAGCTGAGCGCGAGATTCTCGCGCGGATCAATGACGCGGCGGATCTGATCA
>JALHUQ010000296.1 GCA_022866645.1 Woeseiaceae bacterium
TTATACATTACAGCTGTTTAACATCGACGATTCCAGCTTGCTGGTGCCGACACTGGGTGTAGGTATATTGCTGGTGGCTTTTCTGATCAATCTGTCCGCCAACCGTATGATCGAGGGAGTGGCGTCGGTGCTCGGATTTATCAAGATCGGCGGCATCGTTTTGTTTGGCGTTGTCGGCGTAATGGTGGCTGACACGGTGAAAGTGAATTTCTCAACAGCGGCTCCTGACGCCTCAATGACGGGCTTTCTCGGCGCTACGGCGCTCGGTATTCTAGCCTTTAAGGGTTTCACCACGATTACCAACAGTGGCTCGGAGTTGAAAGACCCGCACCGAAATGTGGGCAGAGCCATCATGATCTCCATCGCTCTTTGTGTTGTGATTTATACGCTGGTGGGTTTTTCTGTCGCAAGTAACCTGTCACTTCAGGAAATCATCAAAACAAGAAATTACTCGCTGGCCGCAGCCGCAAGGCCTGCACTGGGCGAATACGCAGTCTGGTTTACGGCTGTTCTGGCCATGTTGGCAACAGCAGGCGGCATCATAGCCAGCCTATTTGCGGTCTCCCGAATGCTGGCAATGCTGACTGAGATGAAGCTCGTCCCCCACAGCCATTTCGGTATGCCTGGCAGCATCCAGAAGCATACTCTCGTCTATACAGTCGTTTTAGGTTTGCTGTTGACCATGTTTTTTGACCTGACGCGCATTGCGGCTTTGGGCATCATCCTTTATCTGGTTATGGATATAGCGGTACATTGGGGGATATTGCGTTATCTCCGGCATGAAATTGGTGCTCGACTCGTTTTTCTGATCACCGCCATTACCCTTGATCTGATCGTTCTGGCTGGCTTCGTTTGGATCAAGATATTTAGCGACTTACTGGTGGTTGGTGTCGCTGGTGCCGTAATGCTGGCTATCTTGATTATGGAATCCCTGTTTTTGCGACATAACCCTATCGTGCCAAAAGGCCACAAGCACGGATGAAGATAAGCAAATTCTATGTTCTACCTCTAACTGCCCGCGAGGTACTGTCAAGTTAAGCGGGCGTGGGCAACCATTCCCACATGACCCAACCGACCAATCTCTACAAACGCCACCGATTCGCGCCCGCCATCATTCAGCAGGCAGTCTGGCTCTACCATCGTTTCAACCTCAGCCACGGCGATATGGGGCCGGCGTCGCCCCAACACCGACCCAATACCCGGGTGTCGTGGGCCGACACACCTCGCGTCCGCGTTGGCCAATAGCGATTTGATATACGTACATGCGCGATTCCGGCGTGTGTGACGGCGCACTGACGCGGCACTACCGCCGGGCTATTTTCTTCGCGTACATCACGTTCCGGCGGCTCGCTGCCCTGCGGGTCGCGGGACTCAACCCAGAGGTCACCATGAGCACTCCAAAGGTACCGCATCCGACCCATGGCACCGCACCGGTCACCACTCCGGTCACCACGCCACCCACACAGTCCAAGACTGTGAAGCCGGCTCCGGAAGTCACTGTTCCCAGGGAAGCGATCAAGACACCCCCGCCGAGCCCCGCCAAGGCTTCGTGAACACGGCCGGCCGCGTGCGACTGTGTGCGCTGGCGGACAGAGGCGCACGCGGCAGCCGCATACCCTGTTGGAACTGAAGGCGTCGGCAAACGACAAGGGTCAGCCGCACACAGCAGGTCCCGTGATGGCAGTGATTTTCCAGGCGAGCGCGATGTCGGAACATCGCACGATTGCAGGGAAATCCGCTTTGCTGCTGGGAGCCGTGATCCTTGGGCTGTTTGTCACACGGACGGGCGTCACGCAGGAAGAACCCAAGCTCGATACCGAGGCGCAGAAGGAAGCGCCCACTGCGTTTGCCGGCAAGGAGCCCGAGACGGTGCTGCACTGGGGGACCGGGGACGGCAAGAGCTACCTGGTGCCGGCCTTCGAGGTTGTGGGTTTCGAATTCCTGCTGAATCGGTTCAACCACTACGTGATCGATGACCAGGTCTACGCCTCCCCCATTTCCAATTTTCGGGAGAACATCGACAAGAGGTGGGTCGTCGATACCGACAAATTCGCCACCAACCAGTTTCTGCATCCCTATCAGGGCGCGATGTACCAGGGCTTCGCGCGTTCGGCGGGTCTCGGTTTCTGGGAATCCACTGGCTACACCTTGGCCGGAAGCTTGCTGTGGGAGGAAGCGGGCGAGACCACCACGCCCTCCATCAACGATCAGGTGGCGAGCGGGATCGGCGGCGCTCTTCTTGGAGAGCCGCTGTTCCGCATGGCCAGCCTGCTGCTCGAGAGCAGCGCGAGCGGCAAGCCCGGATTCTGGCGCGAGCTGGGAGCGGCAGTGATTTCGCCATCCACCGGATTCAACCGCCTGGCTTTCGGCACGCGATTCGACGGCGTTTTCCCGAGCTACAACCCAGCCGTGTATACGCGCTTCGATCTCGGCGCCACCGTGAACACCCACTATGATTCGAACGTAAACGTGAACTCGGACCCGAGCGCGCCGCCCGCCTATCAGAAGCCAAAGCGACAGGAAGCGAGCGCGACCTTCACGATGGACTACGGGCTTCCCGGCAAACCTGACTACGACTACGCAAGGCCATTCGATTACTTCAATTTCGAATTTATCGCCTCCACCAGCAATACGTTCGAGACCATCTTCAGCCGCGGGCTGCTCTACGGCACGACGTACGATCTCGGGCCCAACTATCGCGGCATATGGGGCCTGTACGGAACGTATGCCTACGTGGCCCCGCAGATTTTCCGCGTCTCGACCGCCGGGGCGGCGCTTGGCACCACTGCGCAGTGGTGGCTATCGCGCACGGTCGCACTGCAGGGGTCGGCGCTGGCCGGAGTCGGTTACGGTGGCGGTGGCGTGATCCACGGGGCCGGCGTAACGTCGGCCGGTCCCATGGGAGAGGGTCAGCGCGACTATCACTACGGCATGACTCCGCAGGGACTGCTTGCGTTGCGCCTGATTCTCGGCGACCGCGCGTCGCTCGACATGACAGTGCGGGATTACTACATCAGTCAATACGGCGCCAGCGAGAGCAGCGGCAGCGAGAATATCGGCCGGGCCGACCTGACGCTGACGGTACGCATTTACAACCTGCACGGCATCACGCTCAGGTACGCACAGTCGCGGCGTGACGGGACCTATGCCAGCTGGCCGACATCGCACCAGACCGTCGGATCCATCAGCCTTGGCTACACCTTTCTCGGGCAAACCCGTTTCGGCGCGGTGGATTGGCGCCCGCCCGAAGCCGGCGGTCCGGACCTGTGATTCGCGCAGACCGCAGAGCCTTCATGCAGCCTGGCATGGCCTGGCTTTCGGTCGCAGTTCTCGCGCTGCTCGGCCTGCACGCGGAGACCGCCGCGGCCGAGAGCGGCGACTTGCTGGCGGGTGACATCGTCACCGTGCTGACTCCACTCACGGCATTCGGGATCGCATACTTCAAGGACGATGTCGAAGGCCAAAAGCAGTGGCTCCGCGACACCGGGCTGGCCCTGGTCGTCAATACCACGATTCGCGTGGCCTTCAACCAGACCAGCCTCGGGGAGCGGCCGGACGGGGGATCCTATGGCTTTCCGTCCGGTCACGCCGGCTTCATGTTTTCGCAGGCTGGATTCCTGCAGGAGCGCTACGGCTGGCGCTACGGCGTGCCCGCCCTGGCACTCGCGACCGGAGTGAGCTATATCCGCGTGCGCGAAGACAAGCATTACTGGCGCGATGTCATCACCGGCGGTGCAGTCGGCTACGGCGTGGCATTGATCACGGTCACTCCGGAAAACGCGATCCAGGTCGCACCGGTCTTCGGGCCAGACTGGCTGGGAATTCGCTTCAGCCGGTCGTTCTGAGGAATCGAGCCCGGCCTGTGCGCTATGCCAACTGTACGGACGTGGTAGCCAATGGCTGCGTCCGCATCTTGCGGCGGCGTATGGGTCGCACGACGGCCGATGACTAGAAAGCAAATCGGGCCCTCGGCCGCCTTTTTCGCGACAAGCACGTACCCACCGACCCAATTTCAGATAGTCCGATGGTCGGCCGATTTCGGGGCAAAACGGCACCCGATGGTCCGCCGGTCATGACGGAAACCGAATGCTTTTCATGGAGTTGAGAGTGGTGGCCAGGGACGGACCGATTCGCGAAGCGAATCAGGACAGCGCAGCTGCCCGAAGGGCGAGGATCGGCCCAAGCCGATCCGAGTCAATCGAACCATCGACACGCGGATTTTCAGTACGACGGAGAGGTCGGTTCGGTGCGAGTAAGCCGAAGACCGGGAACGAGTTTTCGGCGGGCCGACCGAACCGCCCCTCGCGACCGAACTCTTTCCGAACCGCGCGCCGAACGGGGTCACGCGGGGTCCCGCCGGCACTAGCCCTCCACGACGGCAGCCGGCCGGGAACCTGCGAATCTGAAAACCTGGCGACCTGCGAGACTAAGCGCCGGCTCGGTGGTACAACTTGTCAGCGGTCGGCGCCCGTTCACAACTGAATGACGATTCGAGCCAACACGATCAAGCCACGGCTCGGCGAAGGCCCCGCAACGGGGTGAGTTCGTCCCGGACCCAATATTTGCGGAGCACAACGGATGGCCCGAGTCCATCAACCATCGACACGCGGACCTTGGGTTCTGCAACCGAAGTCCGACCTGTCGCTCCGTGCGGCCGCGGTCCGCTAGACTCATCCTATGAGGACCGTCGCGTGAACGAGCCGCCACCGATGCACGGCACCGAAAGCTGGTGGGACGCCTTGCGCCGTCGCAAGGTGGCGCAGTGGGGAATCCTCTACGTCGCAGGGGCCTGGAGCTTCCTGCAGGCCTTCGAGTTCCTCAGCGACACCTACGGCTGGCCCCTCCAGCTCCAACAACTCGCGACGCTGGCACTGCTCATCGGCCTGCCGATCGTCCTCGTGGTGGCCTGGTACCACGGCGACCGCGGTCAGCAGCGCGTTACCACTGCCGAATTCGCGATCATCACGCTGCTGCTGCTGATCGGGGGCGGGGCACTCGCCTTCTACCAGCACAACAGCGACGGCGATGCCGAGGCGGTGTCGGCGGCGCCCGACACCGCCGAA
>JALHUQ010000297.1 GCA_022866645.1 Woeseiaceae bacterium
GTCAAGGCCAAGCCGCCGACTTGCCTTCGCGAATCGGGCTGCCAGCATGTCGGCATAAGGCCCGCGCCCGGTTTGTCGCCGCCCGAATCGGTGATCGTAGTGTTTGCCGCCGCTGGCCTGGCTGATCAGGCTCAAAACGTGCTCGGCACGATCCGGGTAGTGTGCTCGCAACCACTCGGTAAATATCGCTTTGAGCTCATGAGGTAAGCGCAGGAAAACATAATGAGCCTGAACGACTCCGGCGTTCGCTGCCGCTTCGAGTATCGTTTCAATTTCACCGTCGTTGATCGCGGGAATTATCGGTGCAACAAGAACACTGACCGGCACACCTGCCCGGCTCAAATCTGTGATTGCCTTTAGCCGGGCGCTCGCTGCCGGTACGCGCGGTTCCATCACGCGCTTAAGCGATGCGTCCATCGTTGGAATACTGACCGCGACGGAGCACAAACGGTCTTGGGCAAGATCGCTCAACAGGTCCAAGTCGCGGCATATCAGGTGGCTCTTGGTAATGAGGTTAACGGGATGACGGTATTCTCCAAAAAGTTGCAGCAGCTGGCGTGTCAGCTGCAGGGATTTTTCGGCTGGCTGATAGGGGTCCGTATTGGCGCCGATAGTAATTGGTTTACATTCGTAGCCCGCTTTTTGCCATTCCTCAAGCAGTCTGGCCGCTGCATTGGGTTTGTAGAAAATCTGCGTCTCAAAGTCGAGTCCCGGCGAAAGGTCAAGATAGCTGTGGCTGGGTCTCGCGTAACAATAAACGCAACCGTGTTCGCAGCCCTGATAGGGATTGATGGAGCGATCGAACGGGACATCGGGGGAGTTGTTGCTGCTAATGATGCTGCCGGCCTGCATTGCCCTCCACACCGTTTCCGGCGCGGTTCGTGATCGGAGTTCGGCTTCGTCAGCGTCGAAGTCGACAGTCTGAACCGAGTATCGTCCCTCGCTCGCTGTTATCGCGCCGCGACCTTTGTGCGGTGTTGCCGTCATGACTCGCTCCGGTACTGTATGGATGAACAGTACTGTGAGGAGGACTCGTCGTCAAGAAAGCGACGCTAATTGAGTACCCGATAGCCTCTGCCACGCAGGCAGCGTTTGAAGACGTTCTGTTTGTCACGATCTGCATCCAGTCCGGAGTGTGTCGCCCCGATCAGCGCTCCATTCGCCGCGCCGCGACCAACGTCGCCGTTGATAGCGCCACCAATCGCGCCAACGCCGGCACCCACGCCCGCGCCTTTGGCAACGCCCTGAGCGATCACGACCTCTTCGCTGTAGCCGGCACAGTCTTCCCAGTCCTTCGCCAGTTGATCAGGATTTACCCCTTTCATGTCGACGATGGGGTCGGGGTGCGCCGCGCAGCCTGCGAAAACCAGTCCAAATCCAATAACGATCAAGATCTTTGAGATGTCCATAATTCCGGTCCGCCCGCCATTGATACCGTGGCATGATAGTCCTTTAACGCGGCAGCGAGCATTCGGTTTACGTATGGTTTCATCCACTCATGATTCGACCGCCCGTGCGATCTTGTACGCGTTCCTGGCCAATTTCGGAATTGCGATTGCGAAATCCTGGGCCGCCTGGCTAACGGGATCAGGCAGTATGCTGGCGGAGGCGATTCACTCTTACGCGGATACTGGAAATCAGATTCTCCTGTACTTCGGGCTTCGCCAGTCGCGGCGGCCAGCCGATGCCGAACATCCGCTCGGCTATGGAAAACTCAGCTATTTTTGGAGTTTTGTTGTCGCCATTTTGCTCTTCAGTATGGGTGGCGTTTTCTCAATATATGAAGGCGTGCACAAGCTGCAGAATCCGGAGCCGCTGTCGCAGGTTTGGGTGGCGATTGTCGTTCTGTTTCTCGCCATCTTGCTGGAAGGATCATCGTTGCTCGGTGCATTGAACGAAATTCGAAAACTCCGGGGTGAACGGCCGTTCTGGCATTGGTTTAAGCACACGCGCAATTCGGAGCTGGTGGTCGTTCTCGGTGAGGATGTCGGCGCTCAACTCGGCTTGATCCTTGCGCTCGGCTTCCTGGTTGCTGCGAACGTGACCGGAAATCCGGTTTACGATGCACTGGGATCAATTTGTATCGGTGTCATTCTGATCGTTATCTCGGCGTTCGTTGCCTCACGTATTCAGTCCTTACTGGTTGGACGTTCTGCCGATCCCGATATTCAGGAAGCGATTGATGCCATCATCAGCGAACAGGAATCCATCGAATTCTGCTTTAAGACGATAACGATGCAATTCGGCCCCGACACCATGCTCGCGGCGAAAGTCAAGATACAGTCCGGACTGTCTATCGATGAGGCCGTTGCCAGTATCAACGCCCTTGAGCGCCAGCTCAAAGCGCGCATTCCGAAATTGAAATGGTGTTTTATTGAACCCGACGTGGAAGACTGAATTACTGTCCCGGGACACCCAGAGAACCTGCTTGAAACCGGAA
Organism: Woeseiaceae bacterium; assembly: GCA_022866645.1. Classification (GTDB taxonomy): domain Bacteria; phylum Pseudomonadota; class Gammaproteobacteria; order Steroidobacterales; family Woeseiaceae; genus UBA1847. Next base: position 2,441 of record JALHUQ010000297.1, read on the forward strand.
AATGCGGTACGGTCCCTCGGCTTGAATGTGTGCGCTCGACCGCAAAATAAGTTCCGGCAGTGCGCTGTCTGCGACGTATAGATAACCGTCCGGTCCGAATGACAAGGCATCCGGCCAACGAATCCGGGGCGATTGAATCAATGTAGACAAGCCATCGTCAATATCGACCTTAAAGATAGCGCTGTGCTCAACGTCTGTTACAAAGACACTTCCCGCTATGTCGACACTGAGGCCGTCGCTGAGCGGTTTTTCGCTGTATCGCTCAACGCGGGTTGCGAGTTGAGACGGTGGCAGAGATTTGTTTGTGAGGTCTTTCAATCGGACGCGGAAAAGACCCGAGCCATTCAGCGCCGCGTAGTATAGCCATTCAGGACCGAGAGCAATTCCGTCCACACCACCACGCAGTGACACAATCCCGCCAAGAAATTCCATATCCTTGTCATGCGTCCGAATCAGGTAATTTTCGGCCGTTACCGAGGGATGACCTTCGAGTACTCGTCGGGCTTCCCCGGATTCCACATCGTAGATGATCAATGCGGGTGACTTGCGCCAGAAACTGGCGTCGGCGATGACTATCGTGCGGCCGTCGGCGCTGATCTGAAGATCCTGCAAAAAGGATCCGGCGGGCGCGATCGACTCGTCAAACTTCTGATCCCGCAATACCTCACCGTTGGCCAGATCGATGGCGATGATTCGCGCTGAACGCGTGCCATGATTACCGTGGTCAATGGTCCAGAGTCGATCCAGTCTGTCGATAGCAATACCGATCGGCGTGTCAAACAGCTTGCTTTGCTGGCCGAGCGTAGGAAAGGGTACTGATGCCCCGTCAATGTACTCGAGCAGTTTGTTGCCGCGTGGCCTGGATTCCGGATGTACCGTAAAAAAAATCCGGCCATCGCTGCTAACCGCGACATTTCCAATTGGCTCAGGATAAGTGAGCACCTCTTCGAGAGCATCAGCGCTGAGCAGAGGAGTACCGGTCAGGTCAGGGTACGGTTCACCGCCGCCGTGTCTGACCCGAAGGACAGTTGCCGCAGTGGCAATTAGTATGACCAGGAACAGCAGAACATTTTTCATCCTAGCTGCTGCGACTCACGAATATCCCCATGCGAAAATTCTACAGCATTTCGCGCCGATTTCAGATGCCGAGTGCGATTGCCCAGCTGAAAAAAATGAGACCAAACGCGATACCACCAGCAATTAGCTGCGAACGCGAGTCTTTTGGAATCGTGCCCAGGCGAATCAATGTGAAGCCGGCAGCGAAACCGCATACGAAACCGAGCAAATGTGCACCGACATCGGTATCCGGTCCGCCCGTGCCGGTATACATCAGCAGCGCGAGACCGCCAACGATTGGACCGTAGCGGTTCGACCAACGGTCCTGCGACATCAGTCTTCCGAACCAGACGTATCCAGCGATCAAGCCCAGCGCCGCGAACACAGCGGTTGACGCGCCGATAGAACGGTGTGTGGGATCGAGCAACAAAGTGTTCAGCGCATTTCCTGTGGCGGCGGACAGAACGATGGCGAGCCAGGCGAATCCGGAGCCGACAAGGCGGCCGGCAAACAGCCCGAAAAAGACACCGAAAACGAGATTACTCAACAAATGCTTGACGCCTGAATGCAAGGTCAGAGCAGTGAAGAGTCGCCACAATTCGCCGTTCCGGATGAGCTCTCCGTCAACACGGCCGGCGACAAACCAGTTGGCTTGAAAAAAAGAATAGCCGGCCATGCCAGCCACCAGGCAAACGACCAGGGCGTAGCCGATCAATCCGGGTACGGCGTCATAATGCTCAATACGCTGCGGGGTTTTCCGCCGTGCGGGAGGGTTTTCCTGTTCATATAACTGCAGCTCATTGTAGGCCTTGGCCGAATAAGGCGCCGGCACGACCAGCGCACACGACAAGCCATCGTCGACCAGCTGGTGGGGTATTTCCAGCGACGCCAGTACCAGAGCGCGATCGGCACAGCTTTGCCGATTTCGACTCTCAAACACTACTCGCAAGTCTTCGTTCATGGTTTGGCCAACGATACAGAGTTTCGGATATGTGGACGGTGCTTGCGTATTTCAAATTTGCGGTAAGCTAGACCTATCTCCTGAGGGCCAGCAATGAAGATTCTGCTACACACCATTTTGTGCGCATTTGTCGGTTTTGCCGGCACGGCGATGGCTGAGGTGAAGGATGCCGGTGCCGGCGGATTCACTACTGTCAACGAAGTGATAATTGTCGCTGCGACAGAAACAGTCTGGCTGGCAGCGCTCGACGATGTCGGACTGTGGTGGAATTCGGACCACACTGTATCGGGTGACGCCAGTCGACTCAGCATAACGGCAGTGCCGCAGGGTTGTTTTTGTGAGCGCTTTGGCGTCGATGCCGGCGTTGTGCATTTAGTGGTAACGATGGTAAATCCTGGTGTCGTTATTCGACTCACGGGTGGCCTCGGACCGTTGGGACTGATGGGCGTCAACGGCAATATGACCTGGGAATTCGAAGGCGTGGAAGGTGGAACCAAGGTCACATTCACTTATGCGGTAGGGGGTTATCGCCCCGACGGTCTTGAGAGTATTTCCGGGCCTGTCGACGATGTCATCGGCGAGCAGCTCGCACGATTGAAGGCACAGATAGAAACGGGTGACCCGGAGAACGCAAAACTTGACTGAAGCTGCAATCGCGCGTTCGTCATCAACCGTCGTTCTGGTTCGTCATTCGAGCGGCGGTCCTGAAATTTTCATGGTCAGGCGACACCAAAAATTGTCTTTCGGGGCTGCCTACGCCTTCCCTGGCGGAGTCGTTGATCCTGGAGATTCTGAAATTTATGACTTTTGTCAAGGACTTACGAGTGTGGAAGCGAACTCGCGCCTCGGCGTGGAAGATGACGGCCTGCAGTATTACAGCTCGGCAATTCGCGAACTGTTCGAGGAATCGGGTGTGCTGCTCGCCGATCTTTCGATGGTCGATGAGGATCTCAAAGCGGTTCGGGATGCGCTCAATGACGGCTCGTTGAATTGGGCGGAGTGGGTGACTGAGGGCCAGTTGCCGCTCTACTGCGGGCAACTGCACTACTTCAGTCACTGGGTTACGCCGGAGACACAAGCCAAACGCTATTCCACCCGGTTTTTTCTGGCGGAATTGCCCGATGGACAGATTGCTAAGCACTGCGGCGGTGAATTAACGGAGTCGCGTTGGGCGACCGCGAACGACATGCTGGCAGCGGGGCGTCGTGGTGACCTGAAGCTGCATTACCCGACGATAAAGACTTTGGAGAGTATTGCACGCCACAAGACCATGGAAAACCTCGTCGATTGGGCGCGGTCAAGCTTTGAGTGGGGCATTACCAGCATGGTTCCAGCCGTGATCTCGAGAAATGGACAGCAAGAAATCGTGCTGCCGGGTGACAAAGACTACCCGGGCGCGAAGTCGTGACAAGCTTTGGTCCGATGATGCCGACGTTCACTGAACTGGCTCCCGGAATACGGCGACTCGTTGCCCCGAATCCGTCGATGATGACAGGGCCCGGCACGAACACGTATTTGTTCGGCAGCGACGAGGTCGCGGTGCTCGATCCGGGCCCTGACATCGACAGTCATCTGCTAGTTATTCAGGATATTGCGGCCGCGCCGATACGCTGGGTGCTTGTGACACACACGCACCCGGATCATTCACCGGCCGCTGTCCAGCTCGCGCGGAAAACGGGCGCACAATTGCTGGGTAGCTCTCCGCCCATAGGCCGGCATCAGGATATGACCTTCGCACCGGATCGCGAACTTCGCGACGGAGAACGAATATCAGTTGGTGGGTGTGAGCTTGATGTTATCCACACGCCCGGGCATGCGTCGAACCATCTTTGTTATCGGCAGGTGGAGCTCAACTGGATATTCACAGGCGACCACGTTATCGACGGGTCGACCGTGGTCATCGACCCGCCGGATGGCAATATGAGCCACTACATCGCGTCACTGATCAAAGTGAAAAATTTGCAGCCTGCGGTACTCGCACCTGGTCATGGTGAATTGATCCACGACCCGCTGCGCGCCATAGAATGGATTATCGATCACCGCTTGCAGCGTGAGGCGAAAGTCGTCGCCGCGCTAAGTGAAAATCCGCGCCTGACATCGATACAACTGGTGCCGCATGTTTACAAAGACGTGGACAAAAAACTCTATGGCTGGGCGGAGCGCTCGTTGCTGGCACACCTGTTGAAGTTGGAGGATGATCAGCGGGCACAGCAGGGTAGCGGCCGGTGGTCGCTGCTGCCGTAGTCGTCAACTGAATCTGAGTAGTGAATGAAAAAATTTGATCTAAGAATGACTCCTGATGGCGACAGTCTCAGTACGAGTCAGTCGGGAGTGGAGATGTTGCGCTCCCCGCTGTTTAACAAAGGCACGGGCTTCTCTCCGGAAGAACGGCGTAGGTTCGGACTTGAGGGATTGTTGCCGGCCGGGTACAACGATATCGACACCCAGGTCGCACGGATATTCAAGTCCATCTTCTTCAACCAGGATCCGGTAGGTCGAAATATCGGCCTCGCGGCACTGCAGGATCGTAACGAAGTGCTTTTCTACAAGGTGCTGGCCGAGCACCTTGAGGAAACAATGCCGATTGTTTACACACCAACGGTCGGCAAAGCGTCGATGTACTACTCCCGCGTTTTCAGAAGGGCGCGAGGTTTGTTCATCACTCCCCAGCACAGGGGGCGAATCGAAGAAGTGCTGCGCAAGGCGGCCCCGTTCAGCGACGTCCGATTGATGGTGGTCACCGACAACGAATCCATACTCGGGATCGGTGACCAGGGCGCGGGCGGTATGGCTATCAGTATCGGCAAGTTGGCACTTTATTGTGTCGGCGCCGGCATACATCCGGCGAAAACTTTGCCAATCAGCCTCGACGTTGGCACAAACAATCGGGATCTGTTGGCAGATCCGTTCTACCTGGGATGGCCACACGAACGTCTGCGAGGGGATGAATACGTCAGCCTTGTCGACGAATTTGTTGCTGCAGCGAAAGCGGTTTTTCCCAATATCGTCATTCAGTGGGAGGACTTTCGAAAAGACAATGCCTTGATGATTCTGGATCGTTATCGTGATGTGGTGCCATCGTTCAACGACGATATTCAAGGCACCGGAGCGGTTGCAGCGGCGGGTGTACGGGCTGCATCACAGATCACTGGCGACGCTCTGGGCAACAGCCGGATTCTCATTTACGGAGCAGGCGCGGCCGGTCTCGGTATTGCGCGTCAATTGCGCGTGTTGCTCGGCGGTGCCGGCTTGACGGGTGATGCTTTGCAGCGCTCGATACTGGTTATGGATAGCGCTGGCGTTGTCGCTGCCGATCGCGACCGACTGGACGAATACAAACGAGAATTGGCCTGGCCAATCGAAATGGCGGCGGGTCTTCGCCTGGCGGACGGGGAGCGTAACGATCTCGAGTCGGTCGTCCGTGCTTATCATCCGACTGTACTCATCGGCGCATCCGGTCAGGGAGGATCATTCACCGAGCGAGTAGTTCGCGAAATGCACTCCCACGCCGAAAACCCGGTGATCATGCCGATGTCCAACCCGACCTCGATCAGTGAGGCGGTGCCATCCGACCTGTTCGCCTGGACCAGTGGCAGGGCACTCGTTGCGACCGGGAGCCCGTTTGATCCCGTGCAGGTCGACGGTGTTCTCCGGCGTGTCGGTCAGGCAAACAACGTATTCGTATTTCCCGGAATAGGGTTAGGCACGATCGTTTCGGGCGCCTCAAAAATCACGGGCACAATGATCAGCGCGGCAGCCACTGGTCTTGCCGATTGTCTGGAGCAATCGGACATCGATAGTCGTTGCCTCAAACCAAGAATATCCCGATTGTGGAATATATGCGGGGCAGTTGCCGTTGCGGTCGCGAAACAGGCGATTGAAGATGGAGTGTCATCAGGTCTTGCGGCCAGCGATGTCGAAAGCGCCATCAACCAGCAACGCTGGAAGCCTCGGTATCCCACCATCATTTCGCGGCCATGACTTGATTAGCGAAACTACTTCGCATAGCGTACGCGCTCCAACAGAGAGGGTCCCAGCATGACATTCGTGGTTACGGAAGCCTGCATCAAGTGCAAATTGACAGATTGCGTCGAGGTTTGCCCTGTGGACTGTTTCCATGAAGGCCCCAATTTCCTGGTGATCGACCCTGACGAGTGCATAGACTGCACCCTGTGTGAACCGGAATGTCCGGTTGAAGCGATATTCTCGGAGGACGAATTGCCGGCGGGGCAGGAGCATTTCCTGAAGCTCAATATGGAACTGTCGCAAGACTGGCCGGTAATCACTGAGATGAAAGATCCTCCCGATGATGCCGACGAGTGGCGTGAGGTGAAGGACAAGCTGCAGTACCTCGAACGCTAGACAACAGCAACGCGAGATTACTCTCCGTTCGCCTGAATAAATCGAATCAGAGTCGCGGCCAGCTCCGGCCCCTTGTCTTCCTGCAGGAAGTGACCTGCGTTCCTGATCTTGACGTGTTCTTGCTTCGCAGCGCCGGGTACGCTGTCCTGCCAGATTTTTTCGCCGCCGCGGGTGATCGGGTCGCGGTTGCTGAAGCAGGTCAGGAACGGTTTTTGCCAATGTTTGAAGATCTCCCATGCGGCTCGATTGGCGGCGCTCGCCGGGTCGTCAGGTCTGGTTGGCACGAGCACTGGAAAAGCGCGAGCGCCCGCCTTGTATCTTCCTGACGGGAACGGCGCGTCGTAGGCGGCTATAACTTCGTCTGACAAATGACTCACGGTCGCCTTCTGGATTATCTTGCCGATCGGAAACCAGGGGCTGAAGCGTGCGAACGATTGCCAGATCTTGAAGGCTTTCGGCATGGTCTGGTCACCTGTCGGGAGTCCGCCGTTGCCGAGCGCAATTCGTGCGAATCGTTCTTCATTTTCTGCCGCCATCCGGAGGCCGACCAGCGATCCCCAGTCCTGACAAAAAAGAGTGATGTCGCTGAGATTCAGCGCCGCAACGAATGCCTTCATCCAGGCGACGTGGCCCGCGTAGGAATAGTCGCTTTTTTTCGTCGGTTTGTCGGACTTTCCGAAGCCAATAAGATCAGGCGCAATGACGCGAAAGCCCGCATCCCGCAAAGGCGGAATCATGTGGCGGTAAAGGTAGGACCAACTGGGCTCGCCGTGAAGCAGCAGAATAACTGCGCCGCCCGGAGGGCCTGCCTCGACGTAGTGCATCCGCATTCCGTCAACTTCCACGTAATTGGGAGTGAAGTCGTAATCCGGAAGATCATCGAAACGTGAGTCAGGTGTGCGCAACGCTTGCATCAGTCGTGTACTCTCATACATCCGTCGCCATCATAAACGCTAATGAGCAGTATTCGCGCCAAATTTATTCGTTCGATATCCAGTGCGTACGTGAAGCGACTGCATATCGGCACGGCAAATTTCCGTGAAATCCGTCGCCGCTGGGGCCGGCTGGGCAAACTGATGACTACGGCGTCAGGGGTGCGCGTGGAAGCCGATGAAATCAATGGGCTCTACGTCGAGTGGCTAACGCCAAAAGATCGGATGGATGGCAGGTTGTTGCTCTATTTGCACGGCGGTGCCTACGTCGTTGGCGGTTGCGATATGTATCGCAAGATGGTCAGTCATATAGCTCGTGCGGGGAGAATACGTGCATTGCTGCCCGAATATCGTCTGGCGCCGGAGCACAAGTTTCCGGCAGCAATTGATGATGCGGTGGCGGTATTCAAGTCGCTGCTCGCTATGGGCATCAAAGCCGAGGACATCGTATTTGCGGGCGACTCCGCGGGGGGAGGTCTCACCGTCGCGACAATGCTGGCCTTGCGCGACGCAGGCGAACCGCTGCCGGCGGCAGCGGTGTTGTTGTCGCCATACCTTGATGTTACCGGCAGCGGAGACTCAATGCGCACTCGCGCAGCACAGGATCCCTGGTTTCGTGCGCAGGATATGCCCATCGTGGCTGATCTTTATTGCGAACCGCACCAACGCCGTTTCCCGTTGGTCTCGCCTGTGTTCGCTGATATCGAAGGACTGCCGCCGATGTTGATTCAAGTGGGTGACGACGAAATACTGTTAAGTGACTCGGAGCGCATAACAGACTCGTATATTGCCGCCGGGATCGAGGTTGAGCTCGAAATCTGGCCGGAGATGTGGCACGTGTTCCAGATGTTTGTTGGAGAAATGCCGGAGGCGCGTCGTGCTGTCGACAAGATCGGTAAGTACATCCAGTCTCGCTGGAAATGACCAGTCCCACTCGCACTAAAATCCGGATTGCCTCTTCGAGTCGTCGTACATCCTGATCATGAAGGAACGGATCGCGGGCTCGGCTTCTTCTTTAGTCATCAATTTTTGCTTCTCGAGCACGATCGCCATGTCCTTGATGGACCGCTTGCCATCTATGAGTGACATGATGAAGGAGTAAATCTGCGTCGTCATTGCCTGTTGCCGGAATGACGATGTTAACGGAACCGGCTCTTTGCCCGTGACGATCCAGTCCGGTAATGCCGCATGGCGTGGCGGCTTTTTCGCGTTGCGTTCTTTGTAGCTCGAGAAGGAAAATACACGTTCCCGCCGGCCGTGACGGCTCGCAGGCGAACTCATGTAGGGAATCGTCGCCTGAGAGACGTACGGGTCCGAGAAGCCGTTCTCGGCGATGATCGCTTTGCATTCTTCGGGGCTGTAGCGACCCGCGCGTTTCGGGCTTGCGAAAGCGAGGGAACCGAAATTTACCCAGCGGCCATTTTCCTTGAGTAAACGATTGATTCGGGCTGCGAGAACGGGCAAGTCTTCGCTGATAACGTCGATGAGCCAGGGCGTGACGACGGTATCGAATGTCTCGTCCGGAAACGGTGCGCGCAGAGCGTCACCGAAAAGCAAATGAAAATTTTCATCAGCGACTTCCGGTGCACTGAGTTTTCGGAGTATGGCGTCGTCTTCCAGAGACAATGGTGCGATCGGGAATTCGTACAGGCTGAGGCTTGAGCCTCGGGTAACCGTTCTGGCGACAAACATCAGCAAGGGATTGAAATCCATCGCCACCGTCGACTCGCACACGAGTTGCGTATGAATATCGTAAGCCAGGCGGCCAGCGCCGGCGCCGAGGACCAGCACCTTGCCGAGGTCGGCATGGTCATGCAGTACAGCCTGGATTTGTTTGAGCGACGCCTGGTTTTCTTCTTCACCCCAGGACCAGTCGCGATGAATATTGGGATAGTAGGTATTCAGGCCCTGGTCGGTCGGCATCCGCGTGCGCAAGGCGAGGTAGCTTTCGACCGTACCCTGCAAGGACTGTATTTCGATGGGTTGCAATAGTTTCTGCAATGATCGCTTGTGCGTTGTGACGGACTTTTTATAACGCTCGAGTCGACGTCTGGTCAGTGCGCGCAGTTCGTCGTTTTCCAGCTCGTTGTCCAGCCCCGCGATTTCCTGGCTCAGTTCCTGCAACGAATAATGCAGACGACCGCGCCATTCGCCGAGTGCCGCCTCAGGTTCCGCGAACATCCACGGCATGCCTTCCAGTATCGGGAAGTCGACTTTGCAGGCTTTGCAATGCAGGGCGTCGGTGGCAGAGTCGAGGGGTGTTTTGTCGCAGCGTGGGCAGGCGAGGAAATCGGTCAATGCGGTCATGGAATCGGATTATGCAACAAAAACGGCCAGTCGAAGGGGACGACCGGCCGTATTTCTTGCGTCAGCGATGGATTGCTAGGTTGGGTTCGCGATAGTGCCGTTCACGATCGGTTCGAACGCGGTGAGTGCATCCAGTTGCGACGGACCGCCCAATCCGTGGTTCCAGGGCCTGCCATTCATGTCCAGCACCAGGTTGGCAAAGCGGTTTTGCTCGCCGTGCAACGCCATGTAGTTCAGGATGATGGTGTTGGCCAACAGGTTGACGTTGTTTGCCGCAGGTGTCGCGGCGCGCATGACGGAACCGCCGGCATCCATGGCACCAATTTGCTGGTGCAATGCCATCTGGTCCGGCGTGCCGCCCAACAGAACGGGCCTTCGCGTCGGGTTATAAACGAGGAAGAACCCGGCCGCAGTAGATGAGTTGTCACTCACCCATTCGCCTTTGCCGCGCCCGTCAGTGGAATTGTCAATTACGCCGTTCGATGACACGGAGCCGTCACTGAATACGTATATCATCACCGGCTTGCTCAATCGTGCGGCGTATTCGAGTACAGCACCGATGCAACGTCCAGCGCGGAAGTCTTTCACTTCACCTTCCGCTCTTCTGCCACCGTGGTAGTCGTAGCCACCCAGCTCGATACAGCCAGCGCCAGCGAATCCGTTCATCACGAGTTTCATGATTGACGCGGTTTTCTGGAATTCACGGGCGTCTCGGCTACCGTCATCGAATTCCGCAGTCGTGAAAATACCTGACCCGTCGGGTGCGACAATATCGAGATCGTCAAAAGGATCGATCGGCTTGCCACCGAATTCTTCAGCGATATGGGCCGCTTTGACGTAGCCGCATTTCACGGCCCGCTTTATCTCGGCATCGGTTGGAAGCTGCGTACTGACGGCATTCATCTTCTGGTCGGAAAGGCGATAGATAGATTCCATTACCGCCGTGGCGTCATTCTTGGAAAGAATGCCAACGAGATCGCCGGTGTCGACGAGGTTGACGACGTCGCTCGGTCGGTCAACTTTTGTCGGCCTCAACAAGGCGTCGTAAAGCATTGCCGGCAACATCGAATTGCCGCCGGAATCCGAATTCGAAGAACCCGTCAGCGTCAGTATGTTGCCTTTCGCGCCAGCACGAGCTATGCCGTACATCGGATTGTGCGGGTTGTTACCGGTATCGTTGTCCGAGCGGGCCGGAATTATGGCGCCATTAACGAACAATTCGGTGCCCGGGGTGATGCTGGCCAGGATGCCGCGACGGTACGCACTGTCCAGGTGAAAGCCCAATCCCAAGTCAAAGTTTGCGAACGGGATGCCGTTGGTGTCGTTCAAACCTGGCACCATATCGCCGGGCAAGCCCATCTTGTCGTAGCCTGCCGTGCTCAGGAAGTCGCTTTGACCGCCTTGTCCGCCGACCAGTACGTTGGATCCGGCAATATTTCCGCCGCCAGCGAGATCGAAGCAGATGAACGGGATCTTCCCGGCGCCATCCGTGATCTGGCAAGTGACTGTCTTCATAAGCTCGACGTCGCCAGACAATGCCGCCATCGCGCTCGCCGGAAGCATTCCCAGTGCGCCACCACCGACGGTGTAGGCTGCACCCGTCATGAATCCCTGCGCTACGAACTGACGTCGCGTGACAGGACGCGGATGATCGGCATGAAGCTGCGGCGCATCCCAGTGCCGTGCATTACGTTTCTTAGTCATCTTCTTTAGTTCCTTTAGGTCCTGACTTTACTGAACCAGCGTGGCTGCGCTTCCGAGTACGGAGGCACAAACACCCTTGGCAATCGCACGCGTATCGCTGGTACCCGCGAGCAGTCTGTCGATAAGGTTACTTGGACGGTTGCCGGCACCAGCAAATGCTGCGGCTTCGTCATAGACGAGCGCATAGCTAGGTTGCGACAACAACTGCGGTCCACCCGATGTCTGGCCGACCGCACGCGCAATGAGCGGATCGACAAAGTTGAGTCGATTGGCGACATTGAATGCGGTGGCTGCAGGTAAGTCGAAGTCGAACGATGTCCAGACGACACCTTCCGCGCGCGGGTTCGGATTTGCATTGGAACCGATGGCCGCATCGCAATACTGAATGGCGAGCTGCGCGATTGCGACCTGGTGCGACGAGAGGAATGTGTTGATGTCCTCAACGGCCGGCAATGACTGCCTGAGCTCCTGGTAGGTCTCGTCGACGTGTGCGCCGGTATCCCCGGAGTCGTTGGTATAGGTCATCCGGCGATTGACCCCGAGTATTGCGGCGTAGCTCGCATCAATCTCGTCGAAGGTGCGCACACCGATACTTGAGGCATCATCGAAGTCTGTCGGTGTTACCACCAACATTGGATCATCCGGACGATTAAACAGGGTGCCGTTGATATCGTCGAAAGTCAGGAAGAACTGATCGTCTTCCGGCCCTTTCTCTAAAGGAACAACGGCGCCAAGAACCGACAGTGGCTGGCCCAACTCCTCGTTCAAGGTGGAATCCGTGCTCTGGTCCATGTGTGCGTACGACTGGCCGACGTTAATTTCCTGACCGTTCATGGCGAGGTGTAGGCCTTTAATCGTCACGTTGTCTCGAGCGACACCATCCAGCGTTACGAAGTGTGGCTTATCGAACAAGTACGCAAATGTATCGAACTGCTGTGCTTCGAACAGTATGAATGAGGTATCCACCGGTGCGCCTATGCGTTCTGAAATATCGAACAGCATGTAGAAGCGCTCACCGACACCGGCATCGAAGTTCTGCGTAACCTGTTCCTGCGTTAACGCCCGTCGATGAACAGCGGCGAGGCGGAATGTGCCCTGCCAAAGTCCGTCACTGGACGCTTCGTTACCCAGAATCATCGCGAAGTTGTCCTGCCAATCGACCAGGGTGCCGCCAGGAATCGGGTCCACATCAGAGACGAGATTACCGTTCACATAAATCTTGCGGCCGTTGATCGGGTCGTACGTTGCAACGACGTGCTGCAGAGTCGCTTGCAATACTTCATCCATCGAGGGCGTCGAGTGCGCCGGATCACCGTCCAGACCCATATAAGGGAGGTTGGTCATCGGATCTATAGCGTTATGGCGCAACAGGAAGTCGTAGTCATACAGCGTCTGTTGCAGGGCAAAGTTTCGTGCCATCGGGCCAGCCGAGAAACTCATGATCTGGGCCATTTCCTGAGTGACGTTCGCAGGAACTACCCAAGCTTCTATCGAGAACTCGCCTGACTCTTTCAATACGTCGTGCAGTTTCTTACTGGCTGTGGTCGAGGCCTGAGCCTTGCCTGGGCCCTGCGCCATGTTGGCACCGATCGTAATACCCCAGCCGCCAAACCAGCTGACGTCGCCAAAGAAATCCAGATCGATAGCTGGATCAACACCGCTGGTGTCAAACGTGGTGAGGCCGTTACCGGTTTGGAATTCCCAGAGAGCGATCTGCACATCTTCATAGCGGTTGCCGCCAGACGCGAGTGTACCGTCGGTCAGGTGAATTGCTCGACTGGTGATGAGAGCGGGATCTACGACCGTCGCACTGATGCCGTTCGCGAATGCCGTGAGTGCTGCAATCATTTCCACTTCTGCCGTCGGGCAGTCGTTGTTCCAGCAGTTATGTGACTCACCGGAGACCATCGGGTTCGGACTGACCTTGATGGCGAATCGTGAATCGGCCGGTGTGTCGAGGTTGATTTTTGACTTAGCGGCTTCGTATGCAACGTTGATATCCCCGTCCGCAAAGTACGGTTGTTGGGCTGTTGCTGATTCCGAGCTGTGACAACCATCGCAATACTCTTTCAGTATTGGTGTGTACACAAATTGCTCGAACGCTGTCGTCGTAAGCGGGAAATTCTTGCTGTCAGCCGGATTTTGCGACGTCGGCGGCGTCAGCACGATCTGGCGACCGCCGCCGGCTGTATCACCTACCCAGTTTTCGATCCAGGTTGTCATGATGGAGCCACAGACACCGGGATCTTCTACCCAGCAATTGTGCCTTTCCGTCTTGGAACTGACTTTTTCGACAATACGTGACAGCGAAGGCTGAACCTGGTCGACGACAGTAACCGCCGCTTTGTACGCCTCGTTGATGTCGTCGTTTCGAACAAACATTGGCAGTTGACCAACGGTCTCGTTATGGCAGTTGCCGCAACGGTCTGTTGTCTTGGCATTTGACCAGAATTCCTGTTGAAACTTCAGAACTTCCGGGCTTTCGGCTGCCGGACCGGTATAGGTTGTATTGTTGCCATTGCCTGGCGCCTGTGCCGCTGGATTGGCGGTCGTTGCAGCACCGCCACCACACGCTGCGAGCAGCAGTGTTGCAAACAGTGGCGCAACGCCGGACCGCAGTAACTTGCTCATCCGGGCCTGGGTAGCAATTCCGATTGCCTTAGTCATTATCATGTCTCCCTACTGGCCCATGCAGTAAACGGCGGTATCGGCGAAGACCTGCTTCATCCGATAGCCGGTTCCGCGGAACGTAGCAGTAATCTGATTAACCTTGCCGTTGTCAGGCAGGTCTGGCTCGCGCAGGCACACCGCGCGGAATACTTTCTTGACCTGACAGGCCGCAAATGCCTGGCTGTTGCCAAGCTCAGCCCCGAGCGATCGCGCTCCATCTCCAGAGCTGGGTCCTGTAGAATCGATAAAGAGGTAGGAGTTTTGTCCCTTGCGCCAGTAATTGTCCCAGTGATCGTCCGGTGTGCGATAACCCTGCGGGAAATTCAGGTCATTGTTGAAATACTTGTCCTGCACGACTCCCGGCGTGTACTGCAAGGACATGCTATTCACTTCGTCATAATCGTAATACGCGAACGCCTGCGCCATGGGATCCATGCCGGTGTGACAGCCAATACAGTTGTTCAGATACAGGCGGCTGTCGCCACCCGGGCTGCGGCTTACATCCTGGCGAATACGGTCAGGCGCCAGCGCGGGATCGTGCAACTGTTCCATATCGCTGCAAAAATGGTTGAGCATTGTGAAGCGGAACATGGCGCGGTTGGTGCCTGCGACGAAAAACGCTTCTGCCGCAGCGCGTGATGTCAAAACACCGGCTGCCGCGGTCGGCGGAATGTTGTTGATCAGTGATTGTTGTGTGGGCACCAACTCATCGCGCAGATTGATATTGTTGGATTCCAATTGCGCGTAGTGGTCATTGTTATTCGCAGCAGGCGGAGCAGCAACGATGCCATTGCGGCCGACATACGTAATGTCACGGGACAGCAGTTGGTTGAACGGTTCGTCGTCACGAATCAAACCGATAACGGTCGCGATGTAGTCATTCAAAGGCACGAAGACCGAGCGATCGCGATTCGTCCAGGGCGCAGCGAAGTTCTTTAGCGTGACGTTGTAGAAATTCACGTCTTTCATGGCGATATAGGCAGCACATTCAGCTGCTGGGTCAACGCCCGTCAGTTGGAAGCTTGCGCATTCCGGATTGGTTCCTGCCATTGCGCTTTCCAGATCTGACATGACCGCGGCGCTCGGCGGAACACCGGCAAGACGATCGTGTATGCGTCTGGCCTGTTCTCTATCACCAGCGTTCGCAGGCAGTACGAGAACTACACTTAGTAGTCCTGCGAAAGCGAAGCGAGACAAGATTCCGAAAATGTCGTCCATGGTTTTCTTCCACATCCTGTTATTCATATCGTTTCTGCTCGTAGGTCAGTGTTCGTTCAATCTGGCCGTTCAATGTTGCCAAACTCCTGGCTGAATCACCGTGAAGGCACTCACAATCCATGAATTGCTTGTTATCGAATGCAGCGAATTCAGGTCACTCGTAAACCATGAAGCAAGTGCCGTGCCAGCCTTGCCGAGAACGTGCAGATACTTCATTAAGTCTTTTAAAAACAACCAGGTATGTAGGATCCATACGCAATGTCCGAAGCTGCGATATGTCAACTGACTGTCGGCAGTACCGCAC
>JALHUQ010000298.1 GCA_022866645.1 Woeseiaceae bacterium
ACATGAGGCGCAGTGGAGTTGGTCGAAAGCTACTCGAATTTTTGATTGCTGCGGTGAGCAAAGAGCAGGATTTTCCGGAGGTCGGGCTTCTTGTATACAAGGACAATACGCCCGCGTATCAGTGCTATCAGTCAGTGGGTTTCGAAGTACAAGAGTATCCGGATGGAGCGCCTCTACCGGGTGAGTGCTATTACATGACGCGTTCCGTCAACCCGACGTAATTTCTTCCGGAATCGGACAAGCATGGCAGGGGCACGTTGTCCGACCTGTTTATCCGGCCCCCAAAATTTAGCTGGACCGCAGGGAAGTCCGCTTACTCTCGAGTTCTCCCCAACGCTCAACACACTTTTCCAGAAATAGCTGAGCCTTGCCAAGTTCTGCCAGAGTTTTCTGCACTTCGTCATTGTGCTGCGAATAGAAGTTGGGAGTGGCAATCCGACTCTGCAAATCCGTGATGCGTGCTTCCAGCGCTTCGATCTCAGCCGGCAGCAGATCCAGTTCGCGCTGATCCTTGTAACTCAATTTCGACGAGCCTTTGTTCTTGCGGCGTTCGGCGGTCTCGCGTTTCTTCGCTTCGGCGGCAGCAATATTCTCCGTGTTGGCGAGTTCGTGGCCCTGTTTCACCCAATCGGAATAGCCGCCGACATATTCCTTCGCGCGGCCGTCCGCCTCAAATACCACCGTACTGGTAACAACATTGTCGAGAAATTCCCGATCGTGGCTGACAATGATCAATGTACCGTTGTAATCACAGAGTTTTTGCTCAAGAACTTCCAGGGTTTCGATATCGAGGTCATTGGTCGGTTCATCGAGTACCAACAGATTGGCGGGGCGCGTGAAAAGCTTGGCTAGAATTACGCGGTTACGCTCGCCGCCGGAGAGTGCCTTTACCGGCATTGCCGATCGCTTCGGCGTGAACAGGAATCCCTTCAGGTAGCCGACAATATGCCGGTCTTTGCCATTCAGATTGATGTAGGTACGACCTTCACCGACGTTGTAGGCGACCGATTTTTCCTCATCAAGCGCTTGGCGCAGCTGATCGAAATAGCCGACTTCGAGATTGGTACCGTGTTTGATTGTTCCGGTGTCAGGTTCGAGCTGCCCAAGCAACAAGCGCAACAAGGTCGTTTTTCCAACACCGTTATTGCCAATCAGACCGATACGGTCGCCGCGCATGATCTTTATCGAAAAGTCGTTGATGACCTTTTCATTGCCGTAAGCGTAGCTTACGTTCTTTGCCCGGATAACCTTACGACCGGATTGATCTGCTTCTTCGATGTGGATACGGGCTTTGTCATCCTGCTTGATGCGCTTGGCAACTTCCCCACGCATTTTTTCAAGCGAGCGAACGCGGCCCTCGTTACGGGTGCGCCGCGCTTTGATGCCTTGTCGAATCCAGACTTCTTCCTGGCCGAGCCTTTTGTCGAAGCGGGCGTTGGCCGTCTCTTCGTCTTCAAGTGATTTTTCTTTTCTTATCAAAAAGTTATCGTAGTCGCCAGGCCAACTGGACAATTTGCCGCGGTCGATTTCGACGATGCGGGTGGCGAGTCGCTGCAGAAAAGCGCGGTCGTGAGTGATAAACAAAACGGCACCCGGAAACGAATAGATACGATCTTCCAGCCACTTGATGGTCGCGATATCAAGGTGGTTGGTTGGCTCGTCGAGCAACAGCAGATCGGGGTTTTGAACCAAGGCCCTTGCCAGAGCAACTCGACGGCGCCAGCCGCCCGATAGCTCGCTCATTTTTTTCGCAGCAGGCAAATTGAGATCCGTCATAGTGGCGTCCACGCGCTGATCGATGTGCCAGCCATCGTGCGCATCGATTTTTGCGTGCAGTGCTTCCAACTCCACAAGTCCGTATTTATCGAGATCCCGACTGGACATTTCTTTGTATTGTCTGAGTAGCGCGTCGATATTCTTGAGACCAGAAAGTATGACGTCCCGGACCGACAGGTCGATAGCATCGGGAAGATTCTGTCGCAACTCGCTTACTATCAATCCGGTTTTCGCAATGATTGCGCCATGGTCGGGCTCCATCTCGCCCATTATGAGTTTCAAGGTCGTCGACTTGCCGGCACCGTTGCGGCCGATCAGGCAGACCCGTTCGCCCGGCTCAATCGAGAACTCGGCGTCGCGCAGTATCACCTGCTCGCCAAATTCCAGCCTGATTTCCTCGAAGCGAAGCAACGACATGAAGTATTCCTAAGGGGTAACCCGTGTATCCTATGGCGGATCATTCACGAGTTGTTGCACGACTACAACCAAGTCGCAGAGGATGCGTATGAGCGAAGAGCGTTTTATCGATTTGGAGACCAGACTGGCCCATCAGGACCAGCTATTGAATGAACTCAACGACGTCGTGACGGCGCAGCAGGTTAAGATTATGCAGCTCGAGGAGTTGTGCAAGGCGCTCGTGCAACGAGTTCGATCGGCCGGCGAAGGGCTGCCAGACAGCGACCCGGGCGACGAGCGTCCGCCACATTATTGACAGGAGAACGTGATGCGAATTCTCTGGATAGCGGTTTTCATGGTGGTGCTTATTTGGTCGGGTATTGCGCCTGCCGATGGCATGACCTGGGGATTGGAGGTGTTTCCGGCGATAGTGGGAGGACTCATCCTCTGGTTCACGCGTGATCGGTTTCCGCTGACCACGCTCGTGTACGTTCTGATTCTGATCCACTGCATTATTCTCATGGTCGGTGGGCACTACACTTACGCTGAGGTGCCGCTGGGTGACTGGGTCCGTGACGCGTTCGACGGCACGCGAAATAACTACGACAAACTTGGCCACTTAGCTCAGGGCTTCGTTCCTGCAATGATCGCGCGCGAGCTAGTGATTCGGAAGCACGTATTCAACTCGGCACGCTGGCGCGATTTCTTCATTGTCAGCTTTTGCCTCGGCTTCAGTGCATTTTACGAACTCATCGAGTGGTGGGTTGCGCTGACTTCAGAGGAGGCCGCTGATTCCTTCCTTGGCACCCAGGGTTACATTTGGGACACGCAGTCAGACATGGGTCTTGCGCTGGTCGGTGCGATTGCAGCGTTACTGCTGCTGAGCAAAGTGCACGACCGACAATTGAGCGCCCTAAATGAACCGAGTTAAGGTCACTGTCACCCTAACTCACCTGGTTAAGGTGACAGTGACCTTAACTCTGCTGATGGCGGGCGGCGCCGCAGTGGCCACAGACTGCGTGGTGCTGTTGCACGGGTTGGCTCGGACTTCGGCATCAATGAGCAAGATGGAGGAAGCGTTGCAGGGTGAGGGATATGCCACTGCCAATGTCGATTATCCATCTCGCGATTATGAGATTTCGGAACTGGCGAGTATGGCCGTGGGAGAGGGGTTGGCAAGGTGTCGCGCCAATGACGGTCTTGGCAAAATACATTTCGTCACCCACTCACTGGGCGGCATACTGCTGCGCCAGTATCTGAGTACTGCACCCATAGCTGAATTAGGACGCGTGGTCATGCTCGGCCCGCCAAACCAGGGCAGCCGCGCCTCGGACGAACTCGAAGGTGTGCCGGGTTTTGACTGGCTCAACGGTCCGGCAGGGCACCAGTTGGGCAAGGGTGCGAACAGTGTGCCACTGGCGCTCGGTCCGGTCGATTTTGAGCTGGGCGTTATCGCCGGCAATCGCTCGATCGATCCGATTACGTCTGCCGTCCTCGATAATCCGGACGATGGGCGAGTATCCGTCGAAGATACGAAAGTGGAGGGCATGGACGATTTCGTCGTCGTTGAACATTCGCATGCGTTCATGATGCGCATGCGACTCCCGATCGAACTGACCAAGACATTTCTTCGAACTGGCCGTTTTTCGGATACCGCTGATTGAGTGCCGTTCCGGGATGCCCG
>JALHUQ010000299.1 GCA_022866645.1 Woeseiaceae bacterium
CTCACTTCCCGCACCAGACGAACACCTGCGACCAGTTGATCCAGCTCACGCAGAGTATCATCGAGCATGGTTGGACCATCGAGTTTCAATGCTTCTGCCAGTGCATAATGTTGGGTGCGTATTTCCTCGAGCACGTCAGAGGGATCGCCAACTAGCGCTGATTCCAGAACACTCGCCAGTGCGTTCGACACACCCTTCAGAGCGGAGTGGACGACGACCGGTCGCAAACCGTCGTCGAGGCGACGTCGGAGTAGTTTCGCAATCGTCTCCCAGTGCTCCACCGTCGACACACTGCTGCCACCAAACTTCATGACCACCCAGGATGATTCAGCAATGAGCGGCGGCGCACCCAGAGATGCGCTGCCTTCAAATTCGGCTTCGGTAATGGTCGTACTCATCGCTCTACCTTGTGCCATTGCGGCTGCATTCGGCCAAAAAAAAACCCGCGAGGACAACCTGGCGGGTCTGCTGACAATGTCCGAGCTTTATTTTAGCCGGTACAGTTGCCATTCGCACCCACGCACCTCTGGCGCGCCATGATTATTATGTGTTTTATCGCACCGAGTTTGACGATGCGCCGGCACAATACGTGGGTCGCGTAAGAATTCATCATCGAAGTAGAGCCGACATTATGGAAAAGGTCAAGCCTGTTACAGCCCCCACCTCGCCTAATCATCCCAAGCCGGCGGAATTGTAACCGCACCTTCGGATGCCGACGAAACGGCGCTGCGGTACTTGGCCAACGCTCCGCGCGTTACCGCCGAAACCGGTCGCCGCCACTTTGCACGACGTTCCGCCATCAATTCATCGCTGATGGCAACGCTGATTTCCTTGCGCTCGGCGTCAATTCGAAGAATATCACCGTCTTCGACCAGACCTATCGGACCGCCCACAGCGGCTTCTGGCGTTACGTGTCCGACGACAAAACCATGGCTGCCACCGGAAAATCGCCCATCCGTTATCAATGCGACATCCTTGCCCAGACCTTTGCCCATGATTGCACCGGTCGGACTCAACATCTCTCGCATTCCCGGGGCACCCTTGGGACCTTCGTATCGAATCACCAGAACGTCGCCTGCTTTGATCGTATCGCTGAGTATTGCCTGCAGCGCGTCTTCCTCGGAATGAAATACCCGGGCTGGCCCCTCAAAATGCAGCCCTTCCTTACCCGTTATTTTCGCGACCGCACCCTCTGGCGCAAGATTTCCATACAGGATAGCCAGATGGCTGTCCGGCTTTATCGGATCGCTGAAGTCCCTGATAATGTCCTGGCCGTCGGGGTAGTCAACAACGCTTGAGAGATTTTCCGCCAGCGTTTTGCCGGATACGGTCATACAATGACCGTGCAACATGCCCCTGTCCAACATGCGCTTCATTAACGGTTGAATGCCCCCGATCTCGATGAGCTCGGACATCAAGTACTTTCCACTCGGTTTTACGTCCGCCAGCATCGGCGTTCTTGCGCCGATGCGTGTAAAATCATCCAGCGACAATTCAACGTCGGCTTCCCGAGCGATCGCCAACAGATGCAGGACCGCGTTGGTAGAACCGCCGAGCGCGATGACTACGGAAATGGCATTCTCGAAAGCCTCGCGCGTCATGATGTCGAGCGGTTTGATGTCTTCACGTATAAGGTGCATGACCGCTGCTCCTGCCCTATAGCAGTCTGCCACTTTGTCACTGGAGATCGCTTCCTGAGCGGAACTGTTGCCAAGACTCATACCCAAAGCCTCGATGGCCGAGGCCATTGTATTCGCGGTATACATGCCGCCGCAGGCACCGGGACCGGGAATTGCCGTCTGCTCGATTTCAAGCAATTCCGCCGCCGACATTTTGCCACCGGACCTGGCACCGACGGCTTCAAACACCGAAACGATGTCGCGTCGTTTGACGCCCGGTCGAATAGTGCCGCCATAAACGAAAACGGAAGGCCGATTCAGGCGCGCCATCGCCATGACGCAAGCTGGCATGTTCTTGTCGCAGCCACCGATCGCGACCAGGCCATCAAAGCCCTCAGCACCGGTAACCGCTTCAATCGAATCAGCAATAATTTCTCGGGAAACCAGTGAATACCGCATACCTGGCGTCCCCATGGAGATGCCGTCGGAGACGCTGATCGTATTGAATATCACGCCCTTGCCACCGGCTTCGTTTGCACCTTTCGCCGCCACGTCGGCGAGGCGGTTGATGTGCATATTGCACGGCGTCACCATGCTCCAGGTTGAGGCAATTCCGATTTGCGGACGTTTGAAGTCTTCTTCTTCGAAGCCTACCGCTCGCAACATTGCGCGGCTGGGTGCATGTTCGTCGCCGTCGACAACAACGCGTGAGTAGCGTCGCAGTTCCTTCTCACTCATGGTTTCACTATCGCTCTGTCTTGGCTCTGCCAGATGCAGAGCTGGAGCGGCAGTTTAGCAGCAAATCAGGGGGTCGGCAGATCGTCGTCGCGGATCAATACGACGATCTGACGGTGAATGTCGCTGGGCGATCTGTCCGCGCTGTTGCCGAGTTCCACAACGAATGTTTCGTCACTCTCAAAATCAGTATCCTGCACCAGGGGCACCAGTAACCGTGCGGATCGCTGTCCAGGTCCGAACGATATCGTATGTTCGCCGGGCGCAAAATAATCTTCGCCCTCGGTTGCCGTAATATCGGTGACCGAAAATCCTACGCTGACCGGGGATTTGTCCGGATTGAAACGCACGATGTCGATTTGTACCGCGGGATCCGATTCGCGTATCGAGGTCTGGCCTACAGCAAAAGCGATGGTGTTGACGGGTAATCGGGACTCAAACGCCCTTTGATCGTCATCTTCCAGAGTCACGTTGACGATTGCGAGTCCAGTATCTGCAATTTCAATTTCGCGGAGTCGCAGTGTCGAATGTTGATCGGGCTCCCGCGAGCGATCGGATTCCATCGTCAAAGTCACACGACCACGTGCCTGACCTGCGGGAAAGTAGATCATTCCCGAGTTGGACAATCCATATTGCCCGGCGCCCCACGGCGAACGATTACCGCTGAAGCCGATTTCTTCAAGTCGCAGTGTCAGCGGTGTCGAAAGGCCACTGCCGCGCACAAAATCGATAATGACCGGTGCTCCGTCCTCGCGAGCTGCGATATTGAATGATGCACTGGCAGCACGCCCCGGTGTAAAGGGAATGATATCTGTCGGCGGCGGTAATGTAGAAAAATCCACCAACATTGGATCGGGACCAATCACCGGCGACTCATCAACGCCCGAGGTATCGACAAGCACTGGCTCATCCAGGACCTCAGGTTCGAGTGCGTCATTGAGCGGTAAAGCGGTCACGTCTTCGGCGACCGAAATGTCAGCTTCCTGCGCTTCCTTCCCAAACTCCGACTCCACGGCAGCAGGTTCCCGTGCCGGGTCAGTCGGAGTATCGGATTCGATAATCGGAGTCGCTGTAGACTCCTGTCTGAGGTAGCGATCGACTAGTGAATCCAGGTATCCGCGCTGATATGCAGCACCTCCCAGCAAACTGACGATGACAATGAATGCGACCATTAACTTCGGTGCAGCCGAGTGATCTTTCACATCAGCGAATCGATCGGCTTCTTCTACTCGAAACGGCTCGTCCGGATTCTCGTTCAGCGCGTTCAGAAACTCGCGGACAGTGCTGAATCGAGTAACGCGTGCATACGACAGGCCCCTCTTTAGAGCCCGCCACTGGCCGTCATTCAATGCCGTCAGCCGCTGCGGTTTCATTCCCTCTTGCGATGCCTCCGCTGCATTTCGCGGTCCGAACACCCGGTATCCTGCAATCAGCCGATAGAGCAAACAACTCAATGAAAATACGTCGTCTGCCGCCACCGGATTCTCACCAGTCAGAACCTGCATACTCGAGTACGCTGGGGTCAACGCGCCGAGGACGCCGGGGTCGAACTGGCTATCCGGATGCTGCTGCCGGACACGAGCGACACCGAAGTCAAATAGCTTCGCATCTCCGTTCGGCGTGACCATGATGTTGCCTGGTTTGATGTCCGCGTGCACGATACCGCGGCTGTGCGCATAATCGAGCGCCTCGCCGATCTGTCGGGTAATCCGGAACGCCGCCTTGTTGTCGATGGCTGACGCGTCTTTGGAATCCAGAATATCCGCCAGGGTGCGGCCTTCCAGCCACTCCATGACTAAGAAATAAAGATCGTCATCCCTGTCGAGATCAACGAATCGAACTATATTCGGATGCACCAGGCAACGACCCTTCGCCGCCTCCTGTTGCAGCGCGCGGAGCGCCTGCCCATTCTCAGCAAGTTGCGGCGACAGAACTTTGATGGCGACCCAATGATCAGCGCTGCCGGCTTCCGCGAGACGACGGTCCATCGCCTTGTACACGACTCCCATGCTACCGCCGGCAACCTTTTTCTGGAGTAAATAACGATCACGCAACAGGGATCCAATCTGAACTCTCGACTCCCCGGACTTGTGCGGCGCAAAATCGCTGGGTATGACCGTCGTCGCACCAAATGCGTCATCGCCCTCGGCTTCGATGTCAATCGGCCTCGGTCTCGGCGCTGACATGGGCTGGATCGGCGTGACTACCGGCGCGATCGTCTCCGACGTCGCGCTGGTTGGAATGTCTTCTGTTACAAACTTGTCCAGCATCGATTTCACTAACTGGAAGGTTTCCTTCCGTAATGCACCGGCTTCGTAGCGTTCGTGCAGCACCTTTCGAATCTGCGCCTCGCTGTTACCGGTAGCCGCCAACAAACGGCCGATACCACCCCGGATATCGGCAAGCATGTCGACATCGTCGGCCGTCGCATGGAGCTGGTCGTCAAAGCTGGCCAGCTGGTCTGCAAAAGCATCACGCACATTTTCGGAATCGGCACTCATAGTCGCCGACAGTTTATCGTCAGGTGTAGGGCCGGATCCGGAACTGGTCGTCAAATTACCTTGCCCGGATTGAGAATATTGTTCGGATCCAGAGCCTTTTTCAGAATGCGCATGAGCTCGATTTCGCCATCGCCTCGATATTTGGACAAATAGTGCCGTTTTGTTCGCCCGACGCCGTGCTCAGCGCTGAAACTGCCGCCCAGCTCATCAACAAGGTCGTAAATCGCGGAAGAGACCGCTTCCCCGTTTTTGCTGCCGTCCGGCAAAGCGACGTTGTAATGCAGATTGCCATCGCCCACGTGGCCAAATGCGATTAGTTTCGCCTCTGGCGAGAGCTCCCCGAGCAGGATATCCCCTCGTACCAGGAATTCCTCCAGACGAGAAATTGGCAAGGATACGTCGTGCTTCAGAGCATTGCCGACGGAGCGCTCCGCCTCCGCGATCGAGTGCCGCATTCGCCAGAGTCTCGCGGCCTCCGCCGAGTTCTTCGCGATCACAGCATCGAGCACCAGGCCAGCGTCAGCGGCCTTGCTCAACGCTATATCAAGTCGGTCACTACTGCCGCCGACGGCAACGTCCAGAAGTACGTACCAGGGATACGGGTGTTCGAATGGCACACTCAATTCAGGAATGTGACCAGTAACCATTCCAAATACAAAGTCCGACACCAGCTCAAACGCCTCGATAGCATCGGCAAGCTCGCCTCTAAGATGGGCCAGCAGCCTCACAGCGTGACCCGACGTCTCGATAGCCACCAGCGCAGTGCTAATGGTGCCGGGCGCAGGATAAAGCTTAAGCACTGCGGCGGTGATAATTCCCAGCGTACCTTCGCTGCCAATAAACAGTTGTTTCAGGTCATACCCGGCGGTGTCTTTGCGCAGCGATCGAAGGCTACTGACGACAGTCCCATCAGCAAGCACCGCTTCCAGGCCAAGAACCTGAGCACGGGCAGTCCCATAACGCACCACATTGATGCCGCCGGCGTTGGTTGAAAGATTGCCACCAATCTGGCAACTCCCTTCGGCCCCGAGGCTCAAAGCAAAATACCTGTTGACCTCCGCTGCCGCGTTCTGAACGTTCTGAAGTATGCAGCCTGCCTCGACTTCCATCGAAAAGTTGGCCGCATCGACGTTTCGAATCTTGTTCATTCGTGCCAGTGACAAGACAATCTGAGTGCCCGACTCGTCAGGGACTGCACCAGCGCACATACCTGTGTTGCCGCCTTGAGGGACTATTGCCACACCGGCGTCGGCACACGCACGCACGACAAGCGAAATCTCTCTTGTCGACCCAGGCGACACAAGCAGCGGCGTCGAGCCGTGGACGACACCACGCCACTCGGTGACGTGCGCTTCGAGTTCAGCGGGATCGGCAGTCCAGCCTTTCGGCCCGACGATGTTCTTTATTTGCTCAAGCAACAGCATCGAAAACGGCCTGTTGTGCAAAGGTCTGCCAGTCGATATTGCTGCCGCACATCACTAACACGACCTGACGGCCACGCAACGATGTCCGTAGCGGACCCAGCAATGCTGCCGTACTCGCTGCACACGCCGGTTCTACCGCGATCTTCATACGATGAAACAAAAAGCCCATGGCTTTGCGGAGCTGCATGTCATTGACCATCGCCAGCCTGTCAACATTTTTCCGGGTCAGCGCGAATGAATATGGTAATGCGAAGGGCGCGCCTAAACTATCGGCTATCGTAGTCACTTTATCGATTTTCTCTGGCCTGCCACTGGCGAAACTGCGGTGCATGGAATCCGCGCCTTCTGGTTCAACCCCAATAACTTCCGAGTCAGGTCGCAGCTGCTTCACGGCGTTGGATATTCCGCCGATCAAACCACCTCCACCGACAGGAATGATGATCGTGTCGAAGTCTTCTACCTGCTCGCATATCTCAAGGCCTACTGTCCCCGTCCCCAGAGCGATGGATGGCCCCTCGAAGGGATGAACGAAAAACCTGCCTTCTTCGTCCCTGATTTTTTCTGCAACTTCGAAGGCCGCATGAACATCGTCAGCCAATACCACTTCGGCACCGTAAGCCTTGCATGCCGCGACTCGACTTGGATTGGCCGAGC
>JALHUQ010000041.1 GCA_022866645.1 Woeseiaceae bacterium
TCGCAAATGTACGTGGGCTCATTCCTGCGAGGTATTCGTTCAAATGTGAGAATGCAACGAACTCGTTAAGGATCAGCTTCTCGCCGAACAGGGCACCGGCGGCTTCCGCTTCGGCCCACGGCACGCTGAGCAAATACATCAACGGTTGAAATATCTTGCCGAGAATATACTGCAACGTAATTCCTTCAATGCCAAACAGCGCGAACAAGCCTCCAACGAGACCATTAAACAACGCAATCAACGCAACAAATGCTATGAGCATCGCACCGATGTTGGCAGCCAGACGCAGACCGTCAGTCGTGCCGGACGCTGCGGCCAGGATGACGTTCTTATGATGGCTCGGTTCCATCACCAGCTTTTCGAGTCCCCCAGCCGGGACGACCGTGTCGTCGGGCATTAGCATTTTTGCCATGAGTAATCCGCCCGGTGCGGCCATGAAGGCAGCAGCCAGCAGATATTTGAGATCAGCACCCATGAGTACATAACCGGCGAGAACGGTGCCTGCAATGGACGCGAGACCGGAGACCATGACCGCGAACATTTGTGCTTCGGTCAGATGCTTTAAGTAGGGTTTGATAGCCAAAGGTGCTTCGGTCTGGCCGACAAAAATATTCGCGGCCGCGTTCATCGACTCAACTGCGCCGGTACCAATGATCTTGTGCAAGGCGCCGCCGACGAGTCTGACGACCCACTCCATGACGCGCAGGTGATACATCACGGCCATCAGCGCCGAAAAGAAGATGATGATCGGCAGTATGTTGACCGCAAAACTGAAGCCGACTTTATCAGTATCCGCCAATGGCCCGAAAACCATGTCGATACCCGCTTTGGAATAGCCAATTACTGCGAGAACGCCCCGGCTCAGCGTATTGATCGATGCCCTGCCCGCGTCAAAATACAAAACGAATACGGCGATGGCGGCTTGCAGCACGAATGCCGCTCCGACGATACGCAGATTGATGCCCTTGCGATTACTTGAAAACGCGAATGCGATTCCAAGAATCACAGCAATTCCGGCCAGTCCGATCAGGTTCTGCATAGTGTTCCCCCGGTGTTATTTCTTGTTATTGGCGGTTGCCCCAAGCATACCGCATAGCGGTCTCTCAGCCCGTCAAAATCTCGTGGACGACTGGCCGTGGCGCGGGAGCCGAATCGCCGAATTGAAAAGCTTCCAGCAGGTTTTTCTCCGCTGTATCAGCATCTGCCTCATTCGCGGCGTGAATCACGGCAAATGGCCGGTCTCCATCCAGCCGCGTGCCAACAGATGCGATGTCGGTAAATCCAACGGACAGATCCAAAGCCTGGCCGACCGTATGGCGACCACCACCGAGCTCGACGATAGCCTTGCCCACCGCCATGGTGTGCACTTCCGTGATGATACCTGTAGCAAAAACCTCCCTGACCACCGGCGCTTTGGCCAGATAGGATCCGTAGTTCTCGACGAAGTCCGTCGGCCCCCCGAGCGCTGCGGTCATACGGCCAACTATTTCGGCAGCCTGTCCGCTAGTCACGGCCTTTTCGCATTTTGCGCGGGCCCGATCCCGGTCATCTTCTAA
>JALHUQ010000300.1 GCA_022866645.1 Woeseiaceae bacterium
TCACGCCATCAAAAATGTATCGCTCGAAATTGGCAAGAAGCAGGTTCTGGCGCTGATAGGTCCGTCGGGTTGTGGAAAATCGACGTTTTTGCGTTGTCTTAATCGCATGAATGACACCATCGAATCGGCGCGCGTTACGGGCAACATCACATTGGATGGCAAAGATATTTACAGGAAGGAGCAAGACCCCGTTGCCTTGCGCGCGCGCGTAGGAATGGTTTTTCAAAAGCCTAATCCGTTCCCGAAAAGTATCTACGACAACGTCGCCTACGGTCCGAGAATCCACGGCCTCGCCGGCGACCGCGCGGAGCTCGACGACATTGTGCACGCAAGCCTCGAACGCGCCGGGCTGCTCAAAGAGGTCAAAGACAGGCTCGACGATTCTGGCACCAGTCTTTCAGGCGGCCAACAGCAGCGCCTCTGCATCGCCCGAACGATCGCGGTAAATCCGGAGGTCATCCTGATGGACGAACCCTGCTCGGCACTGGATCCGATCGCAACGGCTCGCATAGAAGATTTGATGGACGAAATATGCGAAGACTACGCGATTGTTATTGTCACGCACTCGATGCAACAAGCGGCACGAGTGTCACGGCGGGTCGCGTATTTCCATCTCGGACACCTGGTGGAAGTGGACGACACTGATAAAGTCTTCACGAACCCCTTGCATAAGCTAACCGAAGACTACATAACCGGACGAATTGGGTGAGGTGACTCCCGAAGGGTTCTCCGACCAGCTTAGTGCGATTTTTTCCAGAATTCGGAAAATCGCTTTTCGGAGAAACCGACGGCGATGAAGGTGTCGGATTCGAGCACCGGGCGTTTTACGAGTGTTGGATTCTCAATGATGAGTGCGAGTGCACGATCCTTGGTCATGCCGTTGCGATCAACTTCCGGAATCTTGCGCCAGGTCAGACTTTGCCTGTTGAGCATCTTCTCCCAGCCGATTCTTGCGGACCATCGTTCCAGCATCTGAATATCAAGACCGTCGTCGCGCACGTCGTGAAATCGAAAATCGATATCATTTTCCGCAAGGAACTTGCGTGCTTTCCTGCAGGTGTCGCAACTCTTGATTCCAAATACCGTCAGCATGTTCGTTTAGTCGAGATTCCTTAATAATTCGTTCAAACCCGTCTTTGCTCGTGTCTTTGCATCAACCTGTTTCACAATGACAGCGCAGTACAGTGAGTACTGTCCGTCCTTCGAGGGCAAGTTGCCCGCAACGACCACGGATCCGGCCGGAATACGACCATAGCTTATTTCACCGCTCTGTCGATTGTAAATTCGGGTGCTTTGGCCGAGGAAAACGCCCATTGAAATGACGGAGCCCTGTTCAACGATGACTCCTTCCACGACTTCTGAGCGCGCCCCGATGAAACAGTTGTCTTCAATTATCGTTGGCCCGGCCTGCACAGGCTCCAGGACGCCACCAATGCCGACTCCGCCAGAGAGGTGCACGTTCTTGCCGATTTGGGCGCAGCTGCCGACGGTCGCCCAGGTGTCCACCATCGTGCCGCTGTCGATGTACGCACCGATGTTGATGTAGCTCGGCATCAGAACGACGTTGGGCGCAATGTAGGATCCGCGTCGAACCTGTGCGTCGGGCACGACGCGTACTCCATCAGCCACAAATTGTTGTTCGGAATAGCCCGCGTATTTCATTGGCACCTTGTCGAAAAAACGACTGTAGCCGCCGTCGATCATCTTGTTATCGCTGAGGGCGAAACTCAGTAAAACGGCTTTCTTCAGCCACTGATTAACCTGCCAGTCAGATCCGCGTTTTTCTGCGACGCGCGCTTTTCCCGAGTCGAGCAGGGCGATGGCCTCTTGCACTGCGGCGTTGAGCCTGACCTTGTCGTCGAAACCCAGCGCTCGGTGCTCAAACGCATATTCGATCGTCGCTTCTAAATCCGGCATGTAGATTTCATCCAGTGCTATTTCGAGGTCTGATCAAGCGTCTTTCGCAACGCGTCCGCAAGCTCATTAATCGCCGCTGCCGAGAGTGCCTGCCCTGACTGGTCTTGAATATAGAACACATCCTCTGCGCGTTCTCCAATCGTCATGATTTTCGCTGAAGTGATATAGATTCCCTGCTCAATGAATACCTGCCCCACGTGGCTCAACAACCCGGGTCTGTCCGCTGTCACGAGTTCGAAAACCGTTTGGCCATCGGATGTGCTGGGACCGAAATCCACACGAGTCGGTGTAGTGAACATTCGCGCCTGGCGCGTGACGGCACGAGTCACTTTGGTAACTATTTCGTCGCTGGCGGTCAGAATACGGGTCAACACGCGCCGAATCTTGTTTATTCTTGCCTCATCGATCTCGACACGTTTGTCCGACTCCATGAAGACATAGGTATCGATGCTTTTGCCGTTGTCCAAAGGCACGATACGGGCGTCCATGATCGTCAACCCGAGTTCATCAAGGACAGCCGTTACGTGGGTAAAAGTGCGTTTGGCTTGCGGCGTCAGGAGTACGGCCTCGACACCGTCACCCGTGTGGCGTCGGCGCACATCGAGCAAACCCACATTGCTGGTGTCTGAATCGGCTAACCACTCAGTGTGCCACGCGATCTCGGAGCTGCGATAGCGCAAGAAGTAATTGTTATTAAACAGCCGCCAAACATTGCTTACGTCGTCTTGCTTAACGCCCGTGGCGTCGAGAAACTGCCGCGCCCGTTCCTGCTTCTCGCTTATCAGCTGCTCACTTTCAATCGGGTTTTCGAGGCCACGACGAAGCGCTTGTTTGGTCAGTTCATAGAGATCACGGAAGAGTTGTGCCTTCCAGGAATTCCAGAGTTTCGGATCGGTGCCGCGCACGTCAGCGACGGTGAGGACGTACAGGTAGTCGAGGCGTACGGAATCGCCAACCATCACGGCAAATTCATTGATGACGTCCGGGTCGCCAAGA
>JALHUQ010000301.1 GCA_022866645.1 Woeseiaceae bacterium
GGTGCATTTCACTACTCATGACGCAACGCTTCTATCGGGTCCAGAGCAGCAGCTCGTTTGGCTGGCCAGATACCGAAGACCATGCCAACCGCAGCGCTGAAACCGAACGCCATCAATGCCGAACTCGAGGTAACGATCGTTTGCCAGCCCGCGTATTTTGCCAGTAGCGCCGACACGCCGGCCCCGACGGCGAGACCGATCAGCCCACCGAGTAGACAGAGTATGGTCGACTCAACCAGAAACTGCAGCAGGATATTGCCCTTCGTCGCTCCGAGAGCTTTGCGGACGCCGATTTCCCGCGTCCTCTCGGTCACGGTCACGAGCATGATGTTCATGATGCCGATGCCACCCACCACCAGGCTGACGCCCGCGATGCCGGCGAGAAGATAGGTAAACACTTGTGTTGCTTCCTGACGCGACTCCGCAAACTGCTTGCGATTCATGATCGCAAAATCGTTGTCCTTGCCGGGGAGAATGCCGTGTTCACGACGCAACACTCGCTCAATCTCAAGCATCCCCATCGGCACCGACGATGAGTCGCTGACTCTTGCACTGATGGTCTGCACAAATTCGTCGCCGGTAACGCGAAATTGCGCCGTCGACAGCGGAATCCAGATATCGTCGTCGGGATTGCGCCAGCCGGAACCGCCTTTGGATGCAAAGACGCCAATGATTTCAAACGAAATGGAACGAATCTGTATTTTCTGGCCGATCAGGGCTGCAGCGTCTACCTCAAGCATCCTCGGAATTTCGTCGCCAAGAACGACGACGCGTCGACGCGAGGCGTCGTCGGCCGCGGAAAAAAAACGGCCATGCGCGAGTTCGAATCCATGTACAGAAGGGTAATTCGGAGTGGTTCCGACGGTGGCCACGTTCAAGTTCTTGTTACCGTACTTGATCTGAAAGCGCGCGTTTGTTTCAGGAACCACTTCCGCAATATGTTCGGAGCCCGTGGCCAACGCCAGTGCATCGCCGGTCGTTAGCGTTTGTTGATCTCTGGCGACACCGCGACTGAACCACGCCGATGACTGAATAGACAGGATATCGCCGCCCAAAGCGGCCATTTGATCATCGATCGCTCGCTGTGCGCCGGTGCCCAACGCCACCATCGTGATCACCGCCGCGACGCCGATAATAATTCCGAGCATCGTCAACAAGGCCCGAAACAGATTGCCGCGAATAGACGCCAGCGATATTCGAATTGTCTCTGCGATCAACATGACTAGCGGCTGATACCCGGTACGCCTCCCATGCGTTGCTTGATGAAGCTTTGAAGATCCTGTTGCGTCTCCAGCAAATGACTGCTCGGCAGCACGAGAACTCGCTCGGATTCATCCAGGCCGCTGACGATTTCAACATAGTTCAACTCCGTCACACCCGTTCGAACTTTTCGAATTTCCTGTGCTTCAGTATCCATCACTACCCAGAAATCACCGCCGAATCGATAATCGGTCTTTTCGCGCGCGCCGGACTGACGCCGGGGCCCGCCATCCCGTTTCTGCGGCTCACCGCTGGCAGGCGCTGGTCGATCATCGCCACCCTCCAGAAGCGCGTTCTGAATATCTTCTTCAGACCGGCCGAGCACGGTGGCCGTTGATGCCAGGTCGCGATGGGTCCTGAGGGCCATGACCGGTATGGTCATAACGTCGTCACGCCTGACGATCGACACTTCAACCTCGGCGTTCATCCCCGGCATCAACAATCCATCCGGATTCTGAATCGAAATCAGGACGGCAAACATGGTGACGTTCTGCTCAAGAACCGCCTGCGGCTCTATCTTGGTGACCTCACCGGGGAAGGGCTGATTCGGGTAGGCCGCCACCAACACGCGTGCCGTCATACCGGGTCGTATTTTGCCGATGTCGGTTTCGTCTACCAGCGAACGTATCTGTACGTCGCTCAGGTCAGCCATCTGCATCAGCATCGTGCCACCGGAAAAATCCTGCGTCGGCGACGTGATGACCTGCCCTTTCTCGACCGGCTTGAAAATAATCGTGCCCGAAATCGGTGCGCGTATATCCGTATCGTCAAGTGCAATTCTCGCGTTCTCGACACTCACTCGAGACGTTACGACCTGGGCTTCTGCGTTGGCCAGATCGAGCGTCGCCTGCTCTTTGTCCGACTGAGTCAGAGTGCCGGCGGCGACCAAAGACTCAACGCGGGCCTTTTGCGTTTCAGCAATCTCGCGCCTCGACAACGCCGCTTTGAGCTCCGCGTCGGACTGGGCAAGCCGGTTGCGGACTGTGCGCGGATCGATCGCCACCATCAGCGCTCCTTGCTCGACGATGTCGCCCGTGGCGACCAACAGCTCGAGGACCTCTCCTGACGCTTTGGACTTCACTTCAACGGTCGCGATTGGTTCAACGACTCCAGCTGAACTAACGGCTACCTCTATCGTGCGTCGCTCGACACCCGCCGTATCGTAAACGGGACCGGACATGTCCTCTTCGGCGCACGCGACCAGGAAGACAGTCAGAAGTAGTAGTGCATATCGGGCCATTATTTTTCTCAAGAGTGTGTGTCGCCAACGACGTCGCCATCACTCAGTCGCACTATTCGTCTGGCGTGTTCGGCGATGTGTTGTTCGTGGGTCACCACGATTAGCGTGTTTCCCTGCTCATGCAGGCTATCAAATAGTTTCATAATTTCGGCGCCGGTGCCGGAGTCGAGGTTTCCGGTTGGCTCGTCCGCCAGCAAAATACTGGGATTGGTGACCAGCGCCCTGGCGATCGCCACTCGCTGCCGTTGGCCGCCGGACATTTCCGAGGGACGATGCAGCATGCGATCACCGAGACCTACGGTTTCCAGTGCCGATTTTGCTCTTTCCCAACGCGCTTTGCGTTTTAGGCCACTATAGATAAGTGGCACCTCGACATTGGCCAGCGCCGTCATCCGTGGCAGCAAATTGAAGGTCTGAAAAACGAAGCCGATTGCCTGATTTCGGACGCGCGCAAGTTGCCGGTCAGTCATTTTCGACACGCGCTGCCCATCCAGCCAGTATTCACCGGCGGTGGGTCGATCAAGGCAGCCGATGATGTTCATCAAGGTCGACTTGC
Organism: Woeseiaceae bacterium; assembly: GCA_022866645.1. Lineage (GTDB taxonomy): Bacteria > Pseudomonadota > Gammaproteobacteria > Steroidobacterales > Woeseiaceae > UBA1847. The sequence goes on from JALHUQ010000301.1 coordinate 3,057, forward strand.
CGGAACCCGACTGTCCCATGATGGCGAGGTACTCGTTTTCGGCAACCTCGAGGTCGACGCAACGTAAAGCGTCGATGAATTCGGTGCCCATGACATAGCGACGCTGCAAACCCAGCAGCCGGATTACCGCAGAATTTTCGGTTTGCTTATCGGGGAGGACTGACTGCACGGCGACCTGTCGTTGGAAGGCCGCCAATTACACCACTTTTGCAGCGCGAGCTGCAGATCTTTTACAGGGCTCTTTCGAGCAGGTCTTTGCTGCCGATTTCAGATGCGTCACGACAACGTGCCTTCGCCCGATACATGGCCTGATCGGCCTCGCGCAGTAAGCCGGTCAGGGTGTTCGCGTTTTTGGGATAGAGCGCCAGGCCGATACTCGCTGCACACTGCAGTTTTTCGCGACCAATCAGGTAGGGATATTCAAGCGCGCTGGTTAGACGCGTGGCCAACTTGTCTGCAACTTCGGCATCAACATCGGGAACCAAAGCCACAAATTCGTCGCCACCCGGGCGGCCAATAATGTCGCAGGAGCGCAAACTCTTACGGAGACGCTCCGCCGCAATGGTCAGCAATTGGTCGCCAATTTCGTGGCCGAACTTGTCATTAATTCGTTTGAAGTCATTCAGATCTATGAACAGCAGAGCACCCGTCGCATCGTCGGCACTGTCGGTCAACCTGCGCGCCGCATCCCGTTCAAATCCACGGCGATTGAGAACTCCTGTCAACGGGTCGGATGTCGCGATGGATTCCATTTGACGTTCTTTCGCTTTGCTATCCGTGATATCGACAAACGTCGCAGCAATATCGTCACCAACAGGCTCACAGATCATTCTCAGCCAGCGACTCGCCCCATTGTGACGATGCCGCACTTCGACATCGAGGCTGGCGCCCTTGTTAACGGATCTCTCAAACTGTTCGTGGATGCCTTCTGCATCCTCTTTTTCCATACCGCAGGTGGCCAACCCAATAATTTCCTGCGCTACCTTATCAACCAGTTCGTCCGCCTTCTTGCCGAGGAATCGACCGGCGGCCGCGTTCGCAAAAATGCTTTTGAGTTTCCTGCTGCCATCTTCCTGGACATCCCAACGAAGCCGAATGATGCCGTTAACCGAGTGATCAATAAGCGTTCGCAACAACTTCTCGCTCTTGCGAACTTCTGATTGTGCTTTCTCCACATCACTCACGTCACGGAACATCAGTACTTGCCCGCCGCGTGAGGACTTCCGACTGTTTGATATTTTCGAGACCTGTACGTGCAGGAAGCGCCCTGTCGAGGTCATCATCTTCTGCGGTTCACCCGAATTCAGTGCCATAAAAACTTCCGGTGAGTCGTCGCCAAACAAATTCTCAAGAGGCGCACGCAGGGCATCAGACTCTTTGACTTTCAACATATGTTCGGCGGTGTGATTCATGCCGATGACGCGGCACTGATCATCAATGACGACGACCGGATCCTGCATGTTCTGGAAAACCGTCTCATACGCCAGGGGCGTGAATTCGACGATCTGCTCACCGACGATCAGCCATGCGTAAACAGGCAGCATCGCCATGAACGCAATGGGTACATACGAGATCGTGTGCGGCCCAAATCCGATGTCGTAGGCCGCTGTCGTCACCAACGGGGCGAGACAAGCGGCTACAAGCAGGAAAAGCCCACGGCGTTGAGCCGGGGCAACGGCCGAGCTGTGTACAACCAGTGTCAGCATTGCCGCGCCGATGACTGCGTAGCTGTAAGGCAAATGAACAAACAAAAACCACGGTCCCCAGCGTTCGGGGCGAGTCAGGAATTCACCGGCATCATTGGCTATGGGCAAAAACCACATGATTTCGTGATAGAAGTTCGTTGCTGCAAGGATGACCGACAAGGTGGGTATGATCATCAGCAGCACGAGAGTTCGTGACGGCGTTTCTGATCCCGTGTACTCGCGGAAAAAGACGTAGGCAATGACGGGTGTCATCGCAGAGCCGATAAAATGGCCGGTACGACCGATCGAAAATACGAGGTAACTGCTGGACATCAGTTCTATCGCGCCGCCCATGACCCAGATGCTGACGACGACGAACAGGGCGCCAATCGGCATGCTGCCGATTTCACGTTTGCTGGCAACTAACCGTATGCCCAGTGACAAATAACAGGCAGCGCTGAATATCAGCAGTACGGACAGTGCGACTTCCAGGTTCATCTTTCCCAAGCTCGACTTAACGATAACCGGAGATCGATACTACGCAGGAGAGGCCTGGGGTTCGTGGACTTGCTTCTCAAGTTTCACGCGGAAAACGGGCCACTTATGGTCATTTTTTCACATAATGCCGTCATTGAGTGCCACGTTCGGCATCGGGAACGTATTTAAGTAATTGTTTTTTATAGACTATTTCCAAATAACCGCTGCAGGAAATCGGCCCGCCCGATAGCGGAGAGACTGCGCAGAAATCCGAACGCATCGCGTTCGCCCTCGATGAGTTTTTGCCGGTATGGATCATCTTTTTCACGTGCCGCCAGACGCCAGTAAAAGAGGATTAATGTCATGGCTAATCGGGTTCGTATCAGGTCGAACAGCAGATCGAGTTCGGACTGAAGAAGTGGGTTCGTTTCATCGTAGGCGGCGACGAACGGGGCGATGAGCTGCAGAGGATCGTCGCCGTCCGCCCGGAGGTAAGCGGCAGCCGTCGAAACGTCCTGAATGCGCGGCGCCCTTAACATGTCGCCGAAATCGATAATGCCGGCGATCTCGCCGTGTTCATCGATAAGAATATTCTCGTTGTGGACGTCGTTATGAATTACCTGGTGAGGCAATCCTGCCAGCGCCGGCTTAACGTGCTGATCAAAATCGTCCAGCACTGACGCAAGATGCCCGCGGATAGATACATCGTCAACGTGGACCAGCAAACTGCGCAGCTCGCCGGCCCGTTGCGTATCCCATAACAACAGCTGGCTGTCCCCGGCGTGGGAAAAATCCAGTAGCGCAATGTCCAGTTCTGCCAATCGGCGCCCCAAACGCTCTGCAATTTCCGGAGTCGCTACGCAGTCGTCAAGCAGGAGGCCACTCAAAAAGCTCACTACTCGCAGGCAAATTTTCGATCCATCCCCGGCCACTATCTCGCCGCAGTCATTCCCCGCCAGGGTGCGCACGATTCTTGGCACGCCACGAAGCCCAAGTTTTTCGAGATGAACTAACGCAGCGATCTGGAACTCTGTGACCTGCGGATCCTGAACGAGGCTCGTCGCTTTCACTACGAAACTTTCGTCATCCGCCGTCGTCAGTCTGAAGTTCTGGTCACGTTCGCTGACGAGCTCTGCGTAGTCGCCCAGCAGTCCGTATTGCCTGGCCACAGCCTCCGCCACGACGGAGGTCGCCAGATCAGGCGGTGCCGCTGCAACGGAATTCAATGCGCTGGGTGCCGAAAGCATGGCTGCTAAAACCAGGACCAGAGATGAAATATTGCGGTGCCGGCAAAGGTACCCAATGCATAACCAAGCACGCCGACCAGAACGCCTGGCGTGACGAGGTCCTGCCAGCCGCGCGCCGCAGCCAGCGCGGGTGCCGTCGTCGCGCCCAGCACTGCCGCGTTCGAGGCGATCATGAGTTCGGGTAGCGTCAGCCCCAGCAGCTGGCCAACACCGAGCAGCACCAGCAAGTGAACGCTCAACAGGATCACCACCAGTACGATCAGAAGCGGGGCAATATTGACCATCGCAAAAATGTCGGCGCCCGCGGCGATCGCCGTGAAGAAAACGAACGCAAGCCCAACGCCGAGCTCGAAGCCACCGTACAAGCGCGCCATCCAGCGCGGAAACGCCGTCGCGACGATAAGCACCAGCGCCGTAATAATCGCATAGCGAAGGCTGGACATTTCGATGGCATTCGTAATGGCGTCCCCTATAGCAACGAAACTGATCGCGGCCGCCAACGCCAGCGTCATGCTCGCGGCGGTGATGTTTTCGGTCGTCTGTTTTGGGGCTTTCTGTGCAGGGTGTTCGTGATGCTTATAGCGTCGTGCTACCCAGTTCCAGCCCGGTAGCAGCGCAAGTACGCTGAGAAAAACAGCACTGAACAAATTATCAGTCGCGGTCGCGGCGGAAAAAAACGAGGCATCGGCACGCAGACCGGTAATTTCCCCAAGCGCGGCATAATTAACGGAACCGCCAATATAGGTCGACGCAAACAGGCCGGCGATACCCGCCTCGCGCATCTCAGGATCGATGTCAGCCATCGGCGCGAGCGAACTGAGATCTAACAAGCCAACCGCGACGATCACGCCGATGATGGTGCCCGCGCTCGCGACCAGGAATGCAATCGTCATGCGCGTCGTCTCGAACAGCATGTGGCGGAGGTTCGCCTTGAAGAGGAACAGCGGAATCAATACCGGCACGAAATAGCTGAAGACGAAATCGTAGGCTGGCGCCGAGTGCGGGATCAGCCGCAGGTTTGCGGCCGCAATGGCAGCCAAAATAGCGATCACCGCGCCGGTCAGATGCGAGCCTATGCGGGTTTTCTCAGCCAGAAAAGCGGCACCGGCGATGACAAATAGCGCGGCCATCAGGGCAAAATCGTTGTCGGGGCTAATCAGGGTCATGTCACTTTACCGAATCGCGAAGGGCCGATCATAGCCCGGAAGCGTCCACGACAGCGCTGCAAGTCCTCGCGGTGGCTCCTCTAATGTCACCTATATGTGCCCCAGTGCTCAGAAATGTCGATTGGTTCCCAATCTGTTGAACATAATCGGTCAAAATCGTCTGCTCAATGAACCATCTATTGAAAATAGCGCGAACTGCGACTCCAGGAACCGAGGTCCAGTTTCGCAAGCATAAATACGGCAGTGGAGGCATCCAAAGCTTCCTCCGTGACGTGCTTGCGTTGGCGAATGCATCTGTCAATGGACCTCGTTATATCGTCGTTGGCGCAGAGTTCGACAGTAAGGCACAAAGGAGTTTTCACTCAATCGATGCAGAGGATTTTTCGGGCAAACCGTCCTATCAGGCTCTCGCCAACGAATACATCGAGCCGCCGGTTCGCATTCGTTACAAGCCGATAACGGTCGATGGCAAGCGCCTTGGCGTCTTTGAGATTGGTGACAGCCAGGACCGTCCGTACATGATGCGCATCGATTACTCCGAGAAGTTGCGCCGCGGCGATGCCTACGTTCGATCCAAGGAAAGCATAATGAAAATGGGTCGACGCCAGCTCGGTGAACTCTTCGAGCGAAAATTTCGTGATTCCGTGTCCGCGGGAGACATCGAGATCGGTTTCCCCGGCGAAATCATACACAAGGATCTGACGCTCGATAGTTGCGATTTGTCGAAGCTGCCGTCGGCCGAGGCCAGCAAGAAACTCAACCAGTTGATCGACATTCGAGCGAAGTCTCAAAACTCTGGTTCGACCACCGTAATGGCAAGACTAACGCATGCCCGATTATTTGGTGCGGACGATCTCTACGTGGCTCGATCGACTGACGAACTTATGCAGGAAATAGCGGAACTCAGACGCAAGTACCGCGATCAGGATAATCACTTTCTGTTCGAATCTCGCGGCGAGCACATGCAAATGGTTATCTACAATCAGGGTGAAGAACCGATCATCGACGCTTCACTGTCATTGATAATGCCGAATCACAACGCGTTTTACGTTGCTGACACCTTGCCGCGCGTGCAGCGCAATGATGGCTACTTCGATCGCACGCCCGATGAAATCGCGGCCTATCCGTCGGTCACGCTGAAGGACGATTCGGTACAGGTAACCAGCAAGATCGGAGATATCGCAGTCGGCGAACCGGTCGACGCCTTCGCGGCGCCACTACGACTTTGCGTCGGCAAGGACTTGAGCGGCAAGCGATTTGGCATTCGCTATGCCTTGCACGGTCAAAATCTGCGCTCGCCAGCGAAGGGTAATCTTCGACTTGTGTTCCGCTAGCTGCATGCCGCAACCGCTATGCGATTTTCACCCTGGGCTTGACGCCTTGCACGATACGCGCGATTTCGGGACGACTCTCACGGAGCTCCTCGGGTGTCAGCGCATCAAGCTCATGCGGGAAAACCAGCCATTCCGAGGTCTCGCGCAAGTAGTAATCCGGGATTATATCGGTCTGATTATGACTCGGCTTGAACCAGGGCACGGCGACGCGGATATCTTCCGGCGTATTGCCGCGTGCCCGACTGGTTAATTCCGCGATGACGGCGACGATTGTGTTGCCGGTATCGAATACGTCGTCGACAATTAATACGCGATCGTCATGGCGAATTTTCTTGATGATGTAGTTAAGACCATGCACCGCGACCTTGCCGCGTTCATCAACACCCGTGTACGAGGAGGTGCGGATGGCAATATGGTCCGACTCGATACCGCAATAGGACAGCGTTTCCTGCAACGCCATACCCACTGGCGTACCGCCGCGCCAGATGGCAATCACCAGGGTCGGCTCGAAGCCACTCTCCAGCACCTTGATGCCGAGTTCGATCGAATCGTGGAGCAGGTCTTTTGCAGACAGTACGGTCTTGTCCATAATTATTCTCTGCTGTGCGGACGTGAGGCTGACGTTATAATGCCGGACTCCAATTCTAGCGCAGCCGGACCCAGGAATAATAATAATGAACGAGCGATTTATCGCTGCAGACGATTTGCTCCGGGACTCATTTCAGTTGGCGGCCAATATTTACGAAGCAGGATTCGAGCCCGACTTTCTGGTGGGCCTCTGGCGTGGCGGCAGCGCTGTCGGCATCGCGGTCCAGGAAGGACTTGAGTATTTCGGCACGAAAACCGATCACATCGCTATTAGAACCTCGTACACGGGAGCGGCGAGCTATTCGCAAATGGTGAGCAAGGCTGAATCCATTCGAGTGCATGGCCTGGAGTATCTTTTGCAAAATCTCAGCGCACACCACTCGCTGTTGATTGTCGATGATGTCTACAGTTCGGGATCGAGTGTCAACGCGGTGATCAAACAGCTCGCGACCAAGACCCGGCGCAATCTGCCGCACGATATCCGCGTCGCTACGGTCTGGTATCGACCGACCGAAAAAACGCTGCGTACGCCGGACTATTTTGTGCATGAGACCAACGACTGGCTGGTACTGCCCTACGAGCTGTCTGGATTTACTCTGGATGAACTGCGCAAGAATCGACCGGAAATGTCGGAGTTGATCGATCGCCTCGCGCCCTACGCCAAAACGGATAGCGACCCACGCTCCTGATGCTTGATCCCAAAAAGCTTCTGCGAGAGCTGTTCGACACAGCGGTCGCTGCCGCAAGCCCAGTAAACTGCATGCGCACATGGCTACCGGAAAAGCCGGCTGGCCGTGTCATTGTTATCGGCGCGGGCAAAGCAGCGGCCAGCATGGCAGAGGAGCTGGAAAACCGTTGGGGAGGGCCATTATCGGGGCATGTCATCGTGCCGCACGGCCACGGCGTTGCCTGTCGTTGGATTGAAGTCATTGAGGCCTCGCATCCGGTGCCGGACGAATCCGGCGTGGCCGCCGCGATGAAAATCCTCAACAGCGTTTCGAACCTCAGGGCTGACGATACGGTTGTGTGCCTGATCTCGGGCGGTGGTTCATCTCTCTTGTGCCTCCCGGCTGACGGCGTAACGCTCGCCGAGAAACAAAGCATCACCTCGCAACTACTGCGCTCCGGCGCTGCGATCTACGAGATCAACTGCGTGCGCAAGAAATTGTCAGCCATCAAGGGTGGCAAGCTGGCAGCCGCCTGTGCCCCTGCGAACGTCATTACGCTGATCATTTCTGACGTGCCTGGAAACGATATCTCCATGGTCGCATCCGGACCCACCGTCGCCGATGCCAGTACCCCTTCGGAGGCCTTCAGTATTCTCGATCGCTACGCCATATCCGTGTCGGACAATGCGCGGTTGGCAATCGAGAGCAGTCGACCGCTGGCCATCGCCAACAGTGATATCCGTATCCTTGCGAGCAGCGATGATGCGTTGCTGGCGGCCGCCGCGCTGGCTGTCGAACGCGGCATCGCGCCGTACTTGCTGGGCGACCTCCGCGGCGATGCGCGTGCGCTCGCACTGCAGCACGCCGAACTGGCGTTGCAGATCGTTGCTGGCACTGGGCCGGTCGAGCCGCCCTGCGTCATACTTTCAGGCGGCGAAACCACGGTCGAGGTCCACGGCGACGGTCGCGGCGGACGCAATGGCGAATACGCACTGACCCTGGCGATCGCTCTTCTGGGACACCCGGCCATTTTTGCGCTCGCTTGCGATACCGATGGCATTGACGGTCGCGGTGACAATGCCGGCAGTTTCGTAACGCCCAATATCTTGCAACGCGCCGACGCAGCCGGCATCGATGCAAAAGTAATGCGCGAGCACAACGACAGCTACGAATTCTTCAGGCGCACACTTGAATTGATCATCACCGGCCCCACTCGTACTAATGTCAATGATTTCAGGGCGATATTGATCGCCGACGTAAAGGAATAATCATGCAAGACTTCCCCCACCAATACCGGGTGTCGGCGAACGCGAAAGCGGCCGGCAATGTTGTTCTTTCGAGCTCTGGCGTGCCCGACCTGCCGTCCGCGGCGCCCGCAGAATTCGGCGGCCCCGGAGACCAGTGGTCGCCGGAGTCCTTGCTGGTCGCGGCCGTCGCGGACTGCTTTATCCTGTCGTTTCGCGCCATCGCCAGGGCATCTCAAGTTGACTGGGAGTCGCTGACCTGTGACGTCGATGGCAAGCTGGAACGAGTTGATCGCGTAACGCAATTCACTCATTTCGACGTCTCCGCGACGCTTGCGCTTGCGCCAGGCAGCGATGAAGCGAAAGCTCAGCGCCTGCTCGAAAAGGCCGAGCACGCCTGCCTGATCACCAATTCCCTAAAAGCCGGGACCCACCTCAAGACCAGCGTGCGCATCAGCGAGGGCTAAGACACCGCCAAATCAGGCGAGAGATTTGCTGCCGGGCGCATTATAATGCCCAGCCCGCGCGGCACCGGCGCGTGCGAAAGCCACTGAACCATAAGGAAAAGCATGAGCACCGCCAAGATTATCTACACGAAGACAGACGAAGCCCCAGCGCTCGCCACCTACTCTTTTCTGCCGATCGTCAACGCATTTACCGCCGCTGCCGGCATCGTTGTAGAAACTCGCGACATTTCTCTGGCGGCCCGTATCCTGGCCACGTTTCCGGAAAATCTGGACCCGGACCAGAGGCACAGCGATGCCCTGGCCGAGCTCGGTGATCTCGCCAAAACGCCCGCCGCCAACATCATAAAACTGCCCAACATCAGCGCCTCCGTGCCGCAGCTGCAGGAAGCGATTGCCGAACTGCAGTCACAGGGTTACGACATTCCCAACTATCCGGAAGAGCCGCACAGTAATGCTGAAAAAGACGCGAAAATTCGCTATGCGAAAGTTCTTGGCAGCGCGGTCAATCCGGTGCTCCGCGAGGGCAACTCTGACCGGCGTGTTGCAGCCGCAGTAAAGATCTTTGCCAAACAGCATCCGCACTCGATGGGCGCCTGGAGCAGCGACTCGAAAACGCATGTTGTACATATGGACGATGGCGATTTCTACGCCAGCGAGCAATCGGCGGTCGTTAGCGCCGACGGCAACCTGAAGATTTCATTATTCGCAGAGGACGGCAGCGAAACCGTGTTGCGCGCCGCGGTGCCGGTACTTAAAGATGAAGTCGTCGACGCAAGTGTGATGGATTGCGCGGCGCTGTCCGCATTCTACGCGAGAGAAATGGAC
>JALHUQ010000042.1 GCA_022866645.1 Woeseiaceae bacterium
GAGATGGTCGAATTTATGAAAGACGCGACGGCGAAAGGCGCAAATGTGGTGACCGGTGGCGGTAAACACAAACTGGGCCATTGTTTCTTCGAGCCGACCCTCATTACTGGCCTTACACAGGACATGCGAATCGCCCAGGAGGAAATCTTCGGACCGATTGCGGCCGTACAGATATTCGACACCGAAGACGAGGCTATCGAGCGGGCTAACGATACCGAATATGGTCTGGCGGCGTACTTCGCGACGCGCGATATCGGTCGCGTCATGCGTGTCGCCGAGCGACTCGAGTACGGCATCGTCTGCTCCAACTCCGGCGTGTTCTCCACCGAGGTCGCCCCGTTTGGCGGCTGGAAGCAATCCGGTCTCGGATCTGAGGGCGGTGCCGAAGGCATGGCGGAGTTCTACGAGACCAAATTCCATTCGATGGGAGGCATTGAATAGCCGCTCAGAGCCGCCGGGAAAGTGGCGCAATAGTCGGTCCGGATAGTAAGCTGCCGGCATAAAAAAAACAGGTGACCACCATGAATCGACGCCGTTTCTGCCAATCGTCCCTTGCCGCCGCCGTAGCGGCCGCACTCCCCGCAACCCGAAGTTTTGCAGCGCTGCTGCGCCCTCTGACTCAGGTTGCGTCGGACATCAGTGCGATTACCGGCGACGGAGCGGAGGTCACGCTGAAGCAAACCGCCGTGCAAGAACTTGCAAACGGTCTGCGTGGAAACTTATTGCTCCCGGGCAGTGAGGCCTATGAATCGGCGCGCAGGATAATGAACCCGACGATTGACAAGCATCCGGCACTGATTGTGCAGGCCGCGGGTCCAGCGGACGTAATGGATGCAGTCAACTTCGCAGGTCAGGAAAACCTGTTGGTCGCCGTCAAGTGTGGCGGCCACAGCGCGCCCGGCAAATCGACCTGTGATAAGGGCATGATGATCGATCTGTCACTGCTGCGCAGCGTGCGCGTGGATCCCATCGCCCGAACTGCCACAGTTGCCGGCGGCAGCCTGCTGGGAGAGCTGGACCACGAGGCCATGGCACATGGGTTGGTCACCACTGCCGGCACTGTGTCTCACACCGGCGTCGGCGGACTCACCCTGGGTGGTGGATTTGGCCGCATCGCTCGCAAGTATGGGCTCTCGCTGGACAATGTTCGCTCGCTGGACATCATCACAGCGGACGGTCAGTTCCGTCGTGCGAGCGCTGACGAAAACCCGGAACTCTATTGGGGATTGCGTGGTGGCGGTGGCAACTTCGGAGTCGTCACGTCGTTTGAATTTCAGCTCCACCCGATGGATCGAAACGTACTATCAGCCACCTTCATATTTCCGATGTCGGAAGCGAAGAGTGTGTTGAGGTTTATGGGCGAGTACGCCGCCAATGCTCCCGATGAGATGCATGTTGGCGGCGGCGTTGTTGCCAACCAAGGCGAAGACCCCATTGTAGTGATTGGCATTGTTTATTGTGGCCAGCATAACAAAGCGGAGGCGTTGCTTGCACCCATCAGAACGGCCGGAACAGTTGTCATGGAAAGTATTCGGGTCGTGGACTATGTTGGCCTGCAAAAATCCGGCGATACTGACGATCCGCGTGCCAATGGCTCTTACATGAAGACTGGGTTTATCGGCGGAATCACGTCCAAACTGGCCGACGATATTGTGGATACGTTTGAAAGCCACCCGGACAGGAGCACCCTGGTTGTGTTCCAGCAATCCGGCGGCGCAATCGGCCGCATAGCTGCCGACGCAACCGCGTTCGCACATCGTGATTCCGGTTACAACATGCTGTCAATCATCGATTGGCCCATGGGCACTGACGCATCTCAGCACGTCAAGTACATCAAGGAGCAGTGGAAATCGTTGGAGCCGCACGTCAACGGCTTTTACGCTAACGATCTATTCCTGGAGTCGCAGGATGATATCGACAAGAACTACCGCGGAAATTTCCCGCGTCTGCTGGCTCTCAAGAACAAATACGATCCGACTAACCTGTTCAGGTTAAACACCAACGTCAGGCCAACGGCGTAGCCTGCCGCGAGACTGGAAACGTCAGGTCGAGAACAAACCTACTTCGACTTGAGGCATCGACGAATTTCATCCATCGCGTTTTGCACACAGATCTCACCTTCGATTATTGCGTCGGCAGCTCGCTGAAAATCGAACATACCGAAGTCGCCGACCTTGGGCGCGATCAAGATGTCGGCGGGGTCGGCGTCAAGTCGACCTCGAGTGATTTGGTCCTGAAAGATATTTATTGTATGTGAGATCGACGAGTACCATCCCGGCGTCTTATCCGGTTCATCGTCATTCACCAGAAAAGAATTAGAATATTCTTTAGCCTGCTTTTTCAGATTCGCAAAAATGCTGTCGTCTTCTACTGCACTGGCAACCCGATTTCTGGCATTACGCCTGCTGAGAATTTCAGAATTCAGGTTCACGGCTATCACAATATCCGCCCCAAGCATTCGACAGACTGTTACCGGGACCGGGTTTACCAGGCCACCATCGACCAGCCATCGTTGATGATTGCGTTCCGCTGGAAACAATCCTGGCATCGCCATCGACGCTCTGACAGCATCGGCTAGCCCCCCCTCCTGTAACAACACCTCACGCCCGGTATCGAGGTCGGTACAAACCGCCGCGAAAGGCTTTTCCAACGCATCTATGAGCACGCCGGGGGCCGCCACAAAGTTATGCAGAAACCAGTTGAATCTTTCCATATCGACGAACCCCGCATTCGCCAACCGGAAACTGAAAAACCTCAACACATCCGTTCGGCTCGAACCGAGTACCCAATCTTCAAGTTTATCGAGATTGCCAGCGAGGTAGGATCCTCCAACCATGGCGCCCACGGACGTACCGCAAACAACGTCAGGCACTATGCCGGCATTCAGGAGCGCTTTAATGACGCCGATATGCGACCAGCCGCGCGAAGCGCCCGAACCCAGGGCAAGGCCAACTTTTGGCGCAACGGTTGATCCGTTCACTTACAGGCTCCGCGAAGTCATCTCACTCATTGTAGAGAAGTCCAGGCAAAGCCGTGGTCAGCAATTACCCGTAGCTGTTCCGCTTCGATGCCACTAAATCGGCGTCAAATATTCGGCATTACCAACTTGTCGGCTGGCTTCTGATCGGCGGCACTGACTCGATGCAAACGTCCCAAAGGCGAAAATCGCATCCCTACCCAATAAATCAATGCAGGAAGCAGGAAAGCGGCGATCGACGCAGGTACAAACCGGAACAGAGCCTGCGCCTCATCCGTGAACGGGTTGTAGACCCAAAAATAGGTCAATTGTCCGATAACGATGCAGCTCAGCGCGAGCAAATTGAAGCCACCGGTGTAGTAATACTGTCCAGTTGGCGCCGCCTCATAAATTGATCGCAGGTGCAATCGTTGCTTCCTCAGGAAGAAATAGTCCACCAGCAATATGCCGCCAACCGGCGCGTGCATCGTGCCGTTGTAGGCGAGAAAGGCATCACCGAGATCGTAAAGTTCATTCGGCCAGACAACAAAGAACGCAAGCGGCACCGCCGTTAGTAGGATAATCGTGCGCCAGCCGCGCTTGTGCAGGCCCGGCACGTGGCGTAACGCCAGGCCGCTGGCGAACAGCGACACTGACGTCGATGTGATGTTGGCCAGCGCGACGAACAGAAGCGCGAGCACGCCCATGAACACGCCGCCCAAGGGGACCATCCATTTCGTCGGATCGTCGGAGCCAACAACCAGACCCGAAAACAGCGCGATAGAACATACGATGCCGAATACGAGCCCAAGTTGCAGCACCTCCGGGTAGATGGCATTGCGTCGGGACTTGGTATTTCTGGCCAGAAATCCGATGCCGCCCCACCATGACATGCCCGATGCAATTCCGAGCTCAAGACAGACGGCATAATTCATCCACGGCGACGGCAGCGGATCAAGCGGTTCCGCCGCGAGAATCTCTGCCCAACCGTGGGTGCTGATGAGCATATAAAACATGAACACAATTATGACGATCAGTGCCGGCGTAATGATCGAATTGAACAGACTCAGCAAGTGCACACCGCGTGTGGTCAGGATGTAGGTCAGCCAGATGCCGAGCGCAACGCCTGCCCCAACCAGCCAGTCGGGAGACTGATAGCCAAGCGCATCGACAATATTTACGATGCCATTGCCGAGCATGACGAGAATCAGGCCAGACCAGCCAATCATATTAAGCAGATAAAAAATGAGGACTATGCGCGCCCCATTCTGGCCAAAGGCCGGTTTACAAAAATCAATTTGTTCGATGCCATACCGTTGGCATCCCGCGGACAAGGACGCGCTGACGAGAAAGACGCCGATCAGATTACCGGCGATCAGGCACACCATGCCTTGTACGGCACCGACCAACTGCGCTGCATAACCGCCGGTAAGAAAGCACCAGGTCGCTATGGCATAAGCGAAACAAGTTCCGTTTGCGCTCCAGGTCTTGTATTCACGCTCGTTGGGCAGGAGCGGCTCGCGTCCGTAAACGCTGAGCAGGTGTGAGGCTATTTCGGTGTCGGCGCTGCTCTTGGCAGGCGTCTTGCCGGTCATCGTGCAATCACTGCGACGATGACGGGAATGACGATCGAGACCAGGATAAGAAAGATCCAGTCCGTCCGGTTAAAAGTGCCAAGCTCTGCATCGCCCATGTTCTGCATGGTGTCGATGCGCTGCTCAAGGTCTGCTATCAGGTCCGCGGTGTTTTTTTGTTCTTGCATTTGACGAGGATTCCTTATGACGATGGCTCGGGTTCTTGGCGTCTACCGCCGATTCTAGGCAGTATTTCGGCTCTGTGGAAGAGGACAGTCCGAGAGTGCGTTCGGTCGCAAGGACACATCAGAAATCGAATTTGAAAAAGAGCAAGCCGCCGCTGTAACGCCAGTTCAGATCTCCATTGAAGTTGGGCTTGGTTATATCAACACCTATATCTACGCTGTTAATGCCGACGCCAATGGCTGCGTGCTCGAAAAGCTGATAATCCAATCCCGCATACACATCGTATAAAGTTCCAGAGTAGTCACCGTATTCAATAGCGAAAATCTCGGCGCTGCCGCGAAAAGACCACTTCTCGGAAAAATCATACTGCCCTCTTAATCCGAAGACTGGCAGAGGTGCGGTGACACCGCCGCTTGATGAGCGGCCTATCGACTCCGCAGCAATTGAGGTGCCAATATCTGCGACATACACGCCTGCGCTCGCCCCAAGATAGCCATTATCCCGCCGCATGAACGACCAGGTATAGGCAAGCCTGTAAATGCTCAGATCGAGGCTTGCATTGACCAACACGTCGACAGGGTAAAGCGTGTCCTTCCAGACAAACTCTTCTGTAATTTGCTTCGATCCCGTCCGTGATAAATCGAAGGCGCTGAAGTCAAGGCGGTGTTTTTCGTTGAAACGGAAATAGCCGTCAAATCGAAAGACTGAGTCCGACTTATTGAATCCGAGATCATTCTCCAGATCTACGTCTGTCCCGCTGCCCGGGATGTCGCCGTCAACGCTTGTTCGAGTGTCCCGGTCCGCGAAGAATACTCCCAGACTCACACTGAATCTGTCGAAGTCAGCGGATTGAGCCGCGTCCGCCGGCGCCCCTGAAAACAATAATATTGCCGACCCTACCAACAAGAATATCGGGACTGACCCAGGGCCGGACTCTCCGTGCTTACGAATGTTCATCTCTATTTACTCCACTAATGTTATCGAGCCGAATTATTGGCGCTCGAATCAATACTTGACCATGTACTCCTTGGCCTCCAGGCAAACCCTGAAAGCATTCTTGAAATTGGCAAGTTGCTCTTCAGCTGCCACCTCGCGCTGTCCCGCTTGACTGCTTTGTCACTGCGAAAGGATCAGCGCCAGTATTCGCCACCGCCCATGCATAATACGCCGCTTCGTCCTGCGATTGCACCGCGGACTCCTGCCCCTTGACTGGAAAACGGTGGCCTATTTCCTGACAGTAGTAAATCATCAGTCATGCGATCACGATGCACATTAGTGGCCATTCGATACATCTTTCTCGCCACAATGAGCTGGAACTTTCCGCAAGGTTTGCGTGGGATTACGTATCGGACATGGAGGCTCTGACAACGCCCACTAGGCTCGTTCTGGCTATCCCCTCTCGGCAGCAAGCGTGCTGCTCGCAAGCTCGGCATCGATGCTGCAAACCGCATCGTAATGAGTCAGGTGAACCTTCCCGGTCAACTCGTCCAGGAAGTGCGAGCGCTGCAGGCGATCCATGACTGGGCCCTTCACTTCCGACAGGTGCAAAAATATTCCGCCGTCCTTAAGCCGGTGATTGATCGCCTCGAGACTTTCCAGAGCCGAGGCATCAATCGTGTTCACCGCCGGACATTCAAGGATGACGTGGCGGACCGCCGGGTTGGCTGCAACCGCTTCGTTGATGTACTCCTCAATGAAGCGCGCGTTCGGAAAATAGAAACTGGCATCCACCCGCAGCGACAGGATCTCGGGCGAGGTAACGACCTTGTGACGAAGCACGTTACGGAAGTTCATCGTGCCCGGTAGCTGGCCCACGACCGCCACATGCGGCTTCGACGTCTGGTAGAGGTGCAGGAAAATCGAGAGCCCCACACCGGTAATCAAACCTGCCTCCACGCCCTCGATCAAGGTGACGACGATCGTGCCAATCATCGCCGCGCCATCGGCTCGGGAGTAATGCCATATGTGTCTGATTGCGCCGAGGTCCACGAGCGACATGACAGCAACGATGATGATGGCGGCGAGAGTCGCCTTCGGCAAAAAAAACAGCAGCGGCGTAAGAAACAACGCGACAAGTGCAATGCCAACGGCCGTGAAGGCACCAGCAGCGGGCGTTTCAGCGCCGGCGTTGAAGTTCACGATCGAGCGAGAGATGCCACCGGAAACGGGAAATCCTCCCGACAGGCCCGCGCCGATGTTCGCGGCGCCCAAGGCAATCAATTCCTGGTCGGGATCCACACGCTGGCGACGCTTGGCGGCGAGTGTCAGGGCGACCGAGATGGACTCCACATAACCAACAATGGAGATCAGCAGCGCGGGAACAAGAAGTGCCATCCAGAGCCCCATCTCAAACGGTGGCAGGGCGAGACTTGGTAAGCCCTTGGGAACCATGCCGACGATGCTGACGCCGCGATCCGAAAGTCCGAAACCCCAGGCCGCAAGAGTCGTCGCGGCGATAGCCCCGACCGGACCGACCTTCGCCAGCGTGTCGGCCGTACGTTCAGCAACCCCGAACCGACACAGCAAGGGCTTGAGACCTTGGCGCACGCAGAGGAGAAATACCAGCGATCCCAAACCGATCGCTGCCGTATAGGGATTGATATGGCCAAAATTGGGCAGCATGGTCTTGACGATAGCCACGAAATTTTCGCCGTGCGCGTGGATACCGAGTACCGGGCCGAGCTGTCCCGCCGCGATCTGGATGCCCGAGGCAGTGATGAAGCCCGCGATGACCGGGTGACTGAGAAAGTTTGCGAGAAATCCCAGCCGCAACAGACCCATGGCAAGCAGCAACAGGCCGGAGATAATCGCCAGCGCGATGGCTGCCCCGAGATACTCCGGGCTTCCCTGCGAAGCGACCTTGCCCACGGCAGCGGCGGTCATCAGGCTGGCCACCGCGACCGGCCCAACCGCGAGCGTTCGCGAGGTGCCGAAAATTGCATAGAGCAGC
>JALHUQ010000302.1 GCA_022866645.1 Woeseiaceae bacterium
GCGATTCCGAAGTTGGTGTGCCGACAGGTTAACGCTGACAGGAATATTCCAATCAACCTTTTTGCGCCACTCTGCCACGTCGGCGCAAACACGGCGCATGATCGATTCGAACAGCACATCGGATATCCCCATTTCCTCACTCAAGGGAATGAAATCGGACGGCGGAACAGTCGACCCGTCGGGACGCGTCCATCGAGCCAGCGCCTCGAGACCGGCGAGATTTCCGGTCTTGGTACACTGCTGCGGTTGATAGTGCGCAGAGATATGACCGTTCTCAATAGCACCGCGTAACTCGACCTCAAGATCAAACTTGTAGCGAGCTCGATATCGCATTTCACTGTGGTAATAGGTAATCGAGCTATTCACGCCGCGTTTTGATCGATGCAACGCGGCCTCAGCGCAACGAAATACGCTCTTCGCATCCCGGCCATGTACAGGATGCCAGGAAATACCGATGCTCGCCTTCAGGAACAGATCGCGGCCGTTGATCAAAAATGGCGCCTCAACCGTATCTCTGACCAACTCGGCCAATTCCCGAATCTCCGAGTCGTTCTCGATACCCGGTACCAGAACCGCGAATTCATCGGCGCCGAAGCGACCGACAACCGCCATTCGATGACCTTTATCGTCATTAAACGTCCGACACAATCGATTGCCGACCGAGCGCAGCAATTCGGTACCTGCGTCGTAACCCATAGTCTCGTTAATAAAGCTGAAGCGATCGATATCGATGAGTACGACGACGGTATCGCCGGTGGAATCTTCTGCCTTCTCAATCATTGATTTCAATTCTTCAATCAAAAGCAACTGGTTTGGCAGTCGCGTAACAACATCGAAATAGGCCAGCTTCTGCAGTGCCTCAGTCCGCTCTTCGACGCGATGCTCAAGATCCTCGTTCGCATTTCTGAGTGCCATATCAGCGTGCCACTTGCCGCAGAGTGCGGCCGCGAGCTGACGACATTCCAGCGCGTGAAACGGTTTCTGAAAGAAAAACACTTTGTCGGCTGGTGGAATTTGCTTACCCAGTGCTTCGGGAGCCGGAGATACCGATCCTGTGACTACAACGATGTTCACGTTTGGATCCAGCATCCTGATTTTTTTCGCGGCTTCGATGCCATCCATGCCCGGTGGCATACGAATATCAATGAAAACAATGGAGTACGGCTGTCCGGCCTCGACGGCGGCTGCCACAGCCTCGACCGCTGCTGCGCCCTGATTTCGCGAGTGCACGTCGAACTTGGCGGCTCCGCGCTCATCGGTGTCGTCGCCGAACAGGACCTTCTCCAGGTCAGTCAACGTTGTCGTCGCGAAATCGGGCTCGAAGTCCTCGCCGAGACAACGCAAGTACTCGCTGATCAGAAGCACGTCGTCGTCAACGACGAGGATGCGATTTATTGAGGCGCTCATTGTGTCCGCACCATGGAAACAACGTCCTCAGCCAATTGCTTGAAAGACAAAGGTTTATGGAAGTAGTGCAAGTGCATCGGCGGTGGAACTCGTCGCTGCAGTTCTGTCAACGGCAGGTCCGAATAGCCAGTGACAAATATGATTTCGACATCCGGATCCTGCTTGCGAATCTGGCTACCGGCCTCAACGCCATCGATGCCCGGCGGCATACGAATATCGAGAATCACCACATCAAACGGCGCGCCCTCTATCCGGGCAGCCTCCGCGGCCCGAATAGCATCACGGCCCTGGCTGCAGGCGACGATTTCAAATCGGGGCTGATCTTGAAGGTCCTTGGTCGTGTCGAAGAGTTCGGCTGCCAGCGCATCGAGCGCTCGCATCTGGTTGGTCTGCTCTTCATCGCCGAAAGCTTCGCGATAACATTCCAGAACGCGCTCGTCATCATCTGCGACCAGTACCCTAATGATTTGCTGATCCTGCATCGTTCTCACCGTCGACCTCCCTGTGCCGCTGGAAGCAGCACATGAAATTCAGCTCCACGGCCCTCGCCATCGCTTTCAGCAGAGATTTTCCCGCCCATGCTCGCAACGGCGTTCGCACACCAATGCAACCCCAGCCCGGTGAATTCGCCCTCCGACTTGGAAGTAAATCCGCGCCGGAAAATCATCGGTTCTGTGTCATCGTTGAAGCCGCTACCATTGTCGCGAACAGTCACTCGGACCATAGGCTTGTCATCGACCATTTCATTACTGGCGAGCAGGAGAATCTTTCCGTGTGGGGTGCCGCTGCGTTTTATCGATTCGTAGGCATTCAGTATCAGGTTACCCATTACCTGCAGCAGTCCAATGCGATGCGCCCGTACTCGCAGCTGGTTGAGATTGCTGGCAAGCGTCAGTTCGACGGTCTTCGGATTTTCCCTTGGAATAATATTCGCCGCCTCGCCCAACACGTCGTCGACAGTCACGTTCTCGGCGACCGGCGCGACGTTCGCGAATTTTTCCTGGTCTGTCAGGATGCCCGCTACCTGCTTTGCCTGAGATGTAACCAGGTCCAGATCCGCGATCGAATCGTTCGCGGCGATTTCGATATGTTCGAAGGACGCGACTATGTACTCGAGAAATTTTTGTTTGCGCTCAGGCGGACAATTCGGATCGGCAATCTGCTTCGTCGATTCTGCAATTCGCAGATTCCCGGTCACCCGGAGCGACTTGCGAAGTCGATCCAGGCCATTGATCATCGGTGTCATTGCGTTGCGGATGTTGTGCATTACCTCCGCTGCAGTGTCCGCCTTGCCCGCCTTGAAGGACTGGTCGAGTAAAGCCTGGCGCGCATTGTGTACCTCGGCCGTCATGTTGTCGAACTGCCGTCCGAGAACGCCGATCTCGTCGCCACGCTGCATCGACAACTGCCGCGACAGGTCACCGCTGCTTCGAATCTCGTCTATGTACATGGAGAGTTTTTCGATGGGGCGCAAGATCGTGTAACGCAGTGTGAACCAGATAAATCCACACACCATTGCGCCGGCGACGATAATGAACAGCATCGCAGCGTTGATGGTCTGCGACCCGAGGTAGGAAATACTGCGTGGTGTCTGAGTGCGCAACACCAGAAACGGTTGATTGTTGATATCAAAAAGTATTTTTGCGCCGTTTACAGTCGCTGTCGAAAATTCAAAGCCTTCCAACAACGCAATGTCCGCTCCTGCATCCGCCAATCCCAGACTGATATCAACATCAGTACGTTCGCGGTATCTCGCGAGGTGCTCGTCATTCAGGAACTGGCCCATCACCACCGCGCCGGCAATCGGACCGGATTCGTCGGAGCGAAGGACGGCGCGCGAGCTGATCATCATGGGCCCACGCGTTGATTGAACGAAACCAGCCGTGCGGTCGGAGCCCTCATCATGAGACGACAACGCCGCCAACGCCGTTTCATCCGGAATCAGCGCCTGCAGGGTTTCTATGGGTACACCCACACCGCCTTCCATAAACTGGCCCCAAAGAAAATGACTCTCGGCGCTATAAACGACCAGCAGGTCCAGATCCAGGTTTGCGAGCGTCGGGCGATTGAGATTGGACTTCTCGAAACCCGGATTCGTGCCGGTGACGTAGGAGTACATGTCGTCCCACGGTCCCCAGTCGGCAGTGATGGCTTCGATGTTTTCGATATCGTTGCGCAACGCCGCCTCGGCCCTGTGCAGGTCGGACTTTGCGGCATCAATTTCGAGTTCGTCAAACGCCGGCGCGATAACGGATTGCAGTATCGTGTAGCTGACAATCACGAACGCAGCAATCAGCAATACCAGCGTCAATAACACTTTGCTTTGCAGGGGTATCGATGCCTGTCGATTTGACATAAGCTGCGCACGTATCCGACATAATGTTTTAGAATTGCATCAGATTGTACGAGCAGTGCTTGATACCGGGCGTGACGTGGCGCACCTTCTGACGATTCCTGTGATACTTTCCGCGGCGTTCAGGAAGCCAAATACGTAGCGAACGAGCGAAATGACAAATCAAGCTGAGTCTCCTGTCAACCGCGACGAACTGCCATTCGTCGCTCCTTGCAAAAAGCTTTCGCCCTGGGCGCCGTTTGCTTGGGTCAGAGCGGGCATCAAAGACCTGTTGCAGGCACCGCAGCCAAGTCTGGCTTACGGTGTATCGGTTGCCATCATGATCGGCGTTGTTATCGTGTTGGCCTGGACTCAGGGCAGCCAGTGGTTCATGTTCGCAATGCTCGGCGGTTTCGTTTTTCTGGCACCACTCACCTGCATCGGTCTCTATGCGATCAGCGCGCAACTGGAACGCGGCCAGGCACCAACCATGACCCGTAGTGTCCGCGCCGCCTTCCAGCGCCATTTCGGCAATGAGATGGTGTTCGCCCTGGTCCTGATGATTATCTTTCTTGTCTGGGCCCGTGCCGCAGTGATGGTCAGCATCTTTTTTCCGACAGATGGCGATGCCACGACGATGGATCTCGTCGAATTCTTCGGTTTTGGCATTTCGATCGGCGCCATATTTGCGACAATCACGTTTTCGGCCAGCGCATTTTCCCTGCCGATGATCATGCACCGCGACGTCGACAGCATTACGGCGATTGTCACTTCAGTGAATGCTGTACTCCGCAACAAGCGAGCGATGTTCGTCTGGCTCACCCTGATCGTCGTTTCACTGCTGATTGGTATCGCGACTGCATTTATTGGACTCATCGTCATCGTGCCGGTGATCGGTTACGCGGCATGGCATGGCTATCTTGAAACTATCGATGCGAGCGCTTTTCCGCGTCACCAGGTCGGAATTACATCAGTGCCAAGACTAAGACCGGTCAGTCAGGACGACGATAACTCGAGCGCGCAATAGGCAGACCCGAGGAGACCGGGCTCGTCGTGGGTTATGAGCTGCGTCGGAATACTCTCCATCAGCGTCCGATGTCGGCCCTTACTTTCAAAAGCATTACGAAAACCGCTGCTGGCCAATAAGTCCGGATAGCGCTTCGCAATCCCCCCGGCAATGAAGACTCCGTCACGTGCATCAAGCGCCAGCGCCAGATCTCCGGCGACCTGCCCAAAAACATCGAAAAACAAGCCTATCGTTTCGACTGCGCGTGGATCATTGCCCGCCGCTGCCGCAGCGAAAACCTCAGCAGCAGTGAGCTGCGTCCGTTTTTCGCCGTGGATCAGGGTCAAGGCATTGTAAATATTCTCGATGCCGGAACCCGACACCAGACGTTCAGCGGACACCCGTTCGAAACGCTCTCTGAGTACTTTCAGGACTTCAATTTGCACCTGGGACTCGGGCGCAAAACCGACATGGCCGCCCTCCCCCGAGATCGGAATGAACAAACCACCACGGCGACAAAGGCCTGCTGTTCCAAGACCTGTGCCCGGACCAATAACGGCGATATTGAATTCGTCATCCGGTAATTCGCGCGGCAACGGCAATCCGACCGCGATGTAGTCATCCGTGCCAAGAAACGGTATCGAATACGCCAAGGCTTCAAAATCATTCAGCAAGCGCACCGACTCAATGCCGAAAACACTGCCAATGTCCTGCGGCGATATCGACCAGTGATTGTTGGTAACGTTGATCGAATCACCAATCAACGGACCCGCCGCCGCCAGGCAGATAACCGAGGGTGCTGCCGCCGAGGTCTGTTCCAGGTAGTGCTGAATGGCGGCGTCTGCCGAAGCGAAATCAGCGCACTTCAATGTCAGGGCATCACTGAATCCGACTTTGTCCGTGTCCGCCAATGCGAAACGCGCGTTGGTTCCGCCGATATCGCCAATTAGTAACGCGCTCTGTGCCATGTGAGTCTCTAGAAAATATCGCCGCTTATGCTCTCACACAAGCGGCTTAGCCGCACCCGAACAGACTGGCCCCGGACTCGGCGGTGCCCGCTCTTTCACGAAATGCCGTGAACAACTCGCGGCCCATGCCCTGTTGGGGAGCCACACGCACGACGGCCTCTCGAGATTCAATGTTGTTACTGCCTGCGACCGACAGGACTCCATTAACGGCATCCACCGTGATCCTGTCACCGTCACGAATTTTCGCGATGATGCCACCGCAAACAGCTTCTGGCGTGACTTGAATTGCCGCAAGTACTTTGCCTGAGGCACCGGACATGCGGCCGTCCGTAACGAGTGCCACTTTAAAACCGCGATTCTGCAAAACGCCGAGGTAGGGCGTCAATTTGTGTAGCTCCGGCATGCCGTTCGCACGCGGTCCCTGGCACGACAACACGGCGACGAAGTCCTGCTCAAGATCGCCGTCGTTGAATGCGGCGACGAAGTCCTGCTGCGACTGAAACACTTTGGCTGGCGCCTCAATCACGTAGTATTTCGATTCCACAGCAGACAACTTGACGATCGCGCGGCCAATATTTCCGGAGACGAGTTGCAATCCGCCTTCAGCGCTGAACGGCTGCGCACAAGATCGCAGTATGCTGTCATCCAGCGATTCGGGCTGTATATCTTTCCAGACGAGTTCGCTGTTGACGATGTGCGGTTCTTTGCAGAATCGCCGCAGTCCCGGGCCGAGAATTGTGTTGACGTCTTCGTGCAGCAATTCGTTGTCGAGCATATCGGACAGGATGAAGCCGAGACCGCCAGCGGCGTGAAAATGATTAACGTCACCCGTGCCGTTCGGATAGACGCGTGCCAGTTGCGGTATCACATCGGACAAATCCGAAAAGTCCTGCCAATCGATCTGGATGCCAGCCGCGGCAGCGATTGCGACGAGGTGTATGGTGTGATTGGTTGAACCACCCGTCGCCAGCAGACCGCAGATACCGTTCACGATTGCCTTCTCATCGACAATCTCAGCCAACGGCAGGTAGTCATTGCCGAGATTCGTTTTCGATAGAGCGGTCGTGACTGCCGCCTCGGTCAGATGCCCGCGCAGCTCAGTGCCGGGATTAACGAAAGACCCGCCAGGCAATTGCAAGCCCATGAATTCCATGAGCATTTGATTCGTGTTGGCGGTGCCATAAAACGTGCACGTGCCCGCTGCGTGATAGGCGGCCGATTCCGCGGCGAGCAGTTCGTCACGACCAATTTTTCCTACCGCATACTCTTCGCGAATACGCGCCTTATCCTTGTTGCCGAGACCCGAGACCATCGGACCCGCCGGCACGAATACGACAGGCAGGTGACCGAATGACAATGCGCCTATGAGCAAGCCCGGCACAATCTTGTCGCAAATACCAAGACACAACACGGCATCAAACATGTTGTGCGACAGGGCTATCGCCGTCGACATCGCGATGACATCGCGACTGAACAATGACAAGTCCATGCCGTCCTGCCCCTGTGTCACCCCGTCACACATCGCAGGCACGCCGCCGGCAAATTGCGCGACGGCTCCTTGCTTCACCGCGGCACTGCGTATCAGCGCCGGATAGGTTTCGAAGGGTTGGTGTGCGCTGAGCATGTCGTTGTACGCCGATACAATCGCGACGTTCGGGACGACGCGGCCGGCCAATGCTTTCTTGTCGGCAATGCCGCTGGCGGCGAAACCGTGCGCAAGATTACTGCATGACAATTTTCCTCGCGCAGGACCTTCATTCGCTGCCGCCGAGATGCGTGCGAGATAGGACGCCCGAGTATCTTTGCTGCGCTCCGTAATGCGCCGGGTTACTTTTTCAACAGTAGGATTCATTGCTTCATACTCAGAGTGGACACCGATGCGTGTCAGGGCGCCCAGTAAAGGACTACCGGCACAGCTTGCTGTTCCAGCAGGGCGGCAACCGGAAAGTTTTTGTTACCCGCTTTCGCCTGTTCATATACAGCCAGTTTTTCCTCGCCAAAAAACAGCAGCAGTATCTCGTCGCTATGCAACATAGCGCCGAGCGTCATACTGACTCTCGGATGCGGGCTGGCACTGGTTCGAACCGGAATGTAATAGCGACGACTGTCGGGTTTCAATCCGGCCTCAAGGCTGTCGGCATCGGGAAACAGGGATGCAAAATGACCGTCCGTGCCCATGCCAGCCATGACTATCGCGAATCGCGTGTTTTTTAGCTGTTCTTGTAAGGAATCGCAGCGTTCGTCGGCAGACAGATCACTCTGGTAGACGGACAGCACAGTGCCGGCAATCGCCTCGTCCTGCAGTAGCGTCTCGCGGACCAGTCGTTCATTACTGTCTTTGTGGTTATTCGGAACCCAGCGCTCGTCGGTCAGGACAACCTGTATGTCCTCCCAGGCGAGTGCATAGCCGGACAAGAATTCAAAACAGCGTGCCGGCGTGCTGCCGCCACCGACGACGAAACTGGCCCGGTAGTCGCGGTCCAGCTGCGCATTCACAAGCCCGGCGATGCGCGCCGCCGCCGCGGCCGACGCAGCATCGCGGGACTCAAATTTCAGTTCGGTTGACACGTCTAGTCCTCCTGGTGCCAGGCACGACCGTCGCGGTCGAGCAACATCGAAGACGCCGGCGGCCCCCAGGAACCAGAGACATAGGACTCCACCTTTTGTTTCGATACCTGCCAGCTTTCAATAATACCGTCGATCCATTCCCAGGCGGCCTCCACTTCATCGCGGCGCATGAACAACGCAGGATTGCCTCTCAGTACTTCCATCAGTAGTCGCTCGTAGGCGTCCGGGTATCGAATCCCGAAAGTCTCGGCGAAACTGAGGTCCAGCGACACTGGTCGCAAATCAAATCCACCTGGGCCCGGCTCCTTGGCCATCACTGAGAGCTGTACGCCCTCATCAGGTTGCAAACGTATCCGCAGCATATTGGGTGACACGTTGAATTTCTGTTCCGGAAAAATCGAATGCGGAACATTCTGAAACTGCACAACGATTTCAGAGTGTTTTGCCTTCAGACGTTTTCCCGTGCGCAGGTAAAAGGGAACGCCTGACCAGCGCCAATTTTCGATCTCAAGCTTCAGTGCGACGAAGGTCTCGGTGCTGCTGTCTTTGCCGGACAGTTCATCCAGAAAACCAGCCACCGTTTTGCCATTGACCGCACCTGCCGTGTATTGGCCGCGAACCGTATTGGCGCGCGCGTCATCGGCAGTGATCGGCTTTAGCGAGCGCAGTACTTTGATCTTTTCATCGCGTACCGCGTTTTGATCCAGGCTCGATGGTGGCTCCATCGCGAACAGGCAGACCAGTTGCAACAAATGGTTTTGAACCATGTCGCGTAGCGCGCCGACGCCGTCGTAAAACTCGACACGACCGCCGACACCCAGATCTTCGGCGACCGTGAACTGGACATGATCGATTGAGCCGCGCCGCCACAGCGGCTCAAACAGCGAATTGGCGAATCGCAAAGCCAGCAGGTTCTGCACAGTTTCCTTACCGAGGTAATGATCGATGCGATAAATCTGATTTTCGCGAAAACAATCGCCGACGGCGTTATTAATCACGCGCGCCGATTCGAGGTCTCGACCCAGCGGCTTCTCAAGAACGATACGGCTTTTTTCAGTGACCAGTCCATTCGCCCTCAGGCCGCCTGCAATCGAGCCGAACAGACTTGGCGCGGTCGCAAGATAAGCGACGCGAACAGAGTCTTCGTGGCCTGCAAGGATATCGACCATGGCGCCCCACTGGTCGTGTTGGAATGCATCGGCCTGCACGTAGTGGAGACGATTCCTGAAAGTGCTCCAGTGCCCGTCGTCAAAATCATCCCCAGGAAGACTGGCGCGCAACGAGGCTTCGACAGTCGCAACATAGTCGTCCCGCGACAGCGCGCTGCGACTGGCTGCGATGATACGGCTGTCCGCCGTGATCTGGCCGTCGCGGTCACGGTGATAGAGGGCCGGCAGCAGCTTGCGCATCGCGAGATCGCCAGTGCCGCCAAAGATAATCAGGTCGAAAGTATCGACCGGTACGAGTTCTGCCATAGCCATTCCTTGAGAATTTCTGAAAGTTTACTACAAATATTCGGATTTGTGGCGAGTGTCATAGTATCTTCGAAGAAAATACTGTAATTTTACTACATGCTCACCGAGATTCATCGCGCCCTGCCCGCCCTCAGCCCCTCCGAAAAGCAGGTCGCCGAGTGGATCGTCGCACATCCGAAGGAAGCATCCGGGGCCACACTGGCTCACGTCGCCAAAGAATGCGCTACCAGCGAACCCACCGTCATTCGCTTTTGCCGCCACGTTGGCCTGAAGGGCTTTCGCGAACTCGGGATCCGCCTGACCGAGGCCCTGAGCCGTCCCGGCAGCTATGTACACCGTGACGTTCACGCGGATGACGCTTCATCCGACGCGGTCATCAAGGTGATGGATGCCTCGATCAGATCGCTGATCGACATGAAATCGCGGCTCTCCGAGATGCCCATCGACGCCGCCGTCCAGGCGTTGACCAACGCACGCCAGATAGCATTTGCCGGTCTTGGCGCGTCCGGGCATGTCGCCAGCGACGCCTGCCACAAATTTTTTCGCCTCGGCATCCCCTGCTCGACGCTGATGGATACGCCGATGATTCTTCAGTTCGCCGCCATCGCAGAGCCGGAAGACGTCTTGATGTTGATTTCACACACTGGCCGTTGGCCGGAATTCGCGCAGGCGGCGCGCATCGCAAAACGGCGCGGTGCGACGGTTATTGCGATCACTAACCCGGCATCGGAGCTGGCAGGAGTAGCCTCGATTCTGTTTCCGGCACAGGTGATTGAAGACACCAGCGTTTTCACGCCGATGAGTTCGCGTCTTGCTCAGCTCGCGCTGCTCGACGCTCTTCAGGTCGCACTGGCACTCACGCGTGGATCCAGCGCCAGTGACAGCCTGCGTCTCAGCAAAGATGCGCTGCAACCGGGATTTGGTGGTTAGGGCAAGTCAATCCGGTCACAGTAGTACTTGCGCGTACCCAGTTGTTGGGCCATTTGTGTTAAAACGGTGGCATGAAAATTGAGAACCCCACGTCCAGGGATATTGCCGATCTGGCCGGCGTGTCTCAGGCCACTGTTTCACGGGCGTTGCGGAACTCTCCGCAGGTACGCCCCGAGACCCGCGCGCGAATCCAGGGTATCGCTAAGGAACTGAATTACTTCGTTAATCGCAATGCCGCCGGCTTGCGAACGCAGCACAGCAACACCATCGCTTTACTGCTGTTCGACGAGACCGATGGCACTGACAAAAAGATGAACCTTTTTTTCTGGGCTATGCTCGACAACATTACGCGAGCCGCTGCCAAACTGGGTTACGACGTCCTCGTGTCGCTGCAGCAACTGACCGACGACTGGCACATGGAATATCAGGCCAGCCACCGCGCTGACGGTCTTATTCTGCTCGGCTACGGTGACTACGCTGAATACCGGGAAAAACTGGATGCGCTGGCGGCGGCACACACACGATTCATTATCTGGGGCCCGATCGTCAAAGATCAGCCCGGACGCTCATTCGGTTGCGACAACGAGAGCGGCGGCTATCAGGCGGCGAATCATCTGCTGGCTTTGGGCCGCAGACGCATTGCGTACATTGGTCGCAAACGGCGCGGTAGCCCGGAACACGCGGCACGATACGACGGCTATGCGCGTGCGTTGCTCGAAGCCGGCGTCGAATGCGACGACAAACTGCGAGTACCCGCCGACAACTCCGAGCGTCTGGGCTATGCGGCGGTAAAGGAGTTGCTCGAGCGCGGCCAGCCGTTTGACGGACTATTCGCCAGTACGGACCTGATCGCCATCGGTGCAATGCGGGCGCTCGCCGACAACGGCAAGACGGTGCCTGGCGACGTCAGCGTTGTTGGATTCGATGACATGCCGTTGGCGGCGCATGTCACTCCGGCTTTGACGACGGTACAACAGAATGCGGAAATTGCTGGCACCGGCCTCGTTGCCAATCTCGTCGGTTTGATTGAAGGGCGACCGATCGAGTCCCGGTTGATGGCGCCGAAATTGATCGTCCGCGACTCCTGCGGTGGAAAAGCTCGATTAATGCCCGCGGGCTGAGGTTTGCAGGCCGCTCAGCCCCTGCAAGTACTTGTCATTGCCAAAGACCTCGTCGGTTACGAGCACACGAACGCCATGTGCGGGCACGGTGACACTGGCGCTCCGGACCATTGTGCCGCTTTGGGCATCGAGCCAGGCGGCATCATACAACCAGGCGCTTGCATCCATCGTCGTCTCGACATCGCTTTTGTTTAGCAGGACCAGTGCCGTCTGGTTGGTGTCGTCATGCTGATAGACGCGGAAAAACGCGGCCGTATCATCGCCTAACAACAAATTAAGCTGCAATCCTCTTTGCAATGCGATCGAATTCTTCCGAATGGTCGCGATACTTGCGAGCGCGCTGTGAATCGGATGACTCTTTGCGACCTCGATATTTTCCTGTCCAAAATAGTCCCGGTTGCCGGCGTGCTGATCAGCGCCCGCCCGAAAACCTATTTCTGAACCGTAGTAGACAACCGGAATGCCGCGACTGGTGAACAACCAGTTGTTGGCGTCGATAAAACCAGAGTCGTCGGCATCAATACGCGGCATATCGTGATTGTCGTAAAAAGTCATCAGGTCGTAGGGATTGTTATAGACGCCGCTGTCAAGATGAAGATACGTCCCCAGGCTTGAGTATGAGCCGCCGCTGCTTCCAAACACCGCAGCCATCGCCTCTCGGCCCGGGAAGTCGAGCACGCTGATGCCGCCATTCTCGGGGTAGGTGTACTGGGCGAGAAATTTCGCGTCGTACGACCACGCCTCGGCAAACATGAAATAGTCCGGGTGCTGTTCACGAATCCGTTCGGCAAACGCCTGCCAGAAGGAAATCGGCATGTGCTTGATGGTATCGATACGAATGGCCGCCGCGCCCTGATCGATCCATTTTGAATGGGCGGCGACGAAGTACTCGAGTACGTCCGGATTATCGTAGTCCATGTCGGACAACTCAGCGAGATCGTGCTCGTGTCTGTAAAACGCGTGCAGCGGATTGTTGAAATCCAGCGCGCTGGGTTGAAGATTGCCGTGGTCGGCCACCAGCTTACCGTCCGCGTCATAGATCTCACCGTACTTGGGTTGATCGTGGGCCATAGAAAAAGACGGTGAGCCATGATTACAGACTATGTCGAGCACCGTCTTGATGCCGTGATCGTCGCGTAACTGCCGCGTCAGGTCGGCATAGTCGAGGCCAGGCGATGGCAAGTGCTCATCCAGCTCGAAGAAGTTGACGCCCCAGTAGCCGTGATAACCGGTCTTGCCCTTGTCGTTGGAGCCGCCCTCGCCCGGCGCTTTGCCGCCGGTGAATGCTTCGTCCGGGTTATCGACAATGGGTGTCAGCCAGACCGCTGTAAATCCCATGTCGGCGATATAATCGGCGTTATCCAGAACCCCTTTGAAGTCGCCGCCGAGGTAGCCAATATTGGCTGGCGGCGAATCGGCCATCTGTATCGGTCGGTCGAAAGTGCCGAGTTCTGCGCCACCCTGGCCCGGGTAGTTATTCCCGGCGTCGCCATCAACGAATCGGTCGGTGACAATGAAGTACACGCTTTCAGCGGCGAATGGCTCCAGCGTGCCATAGAAATCAGGCGGCGGGCTTGCCGCGTTTTCGGCGCCGGAGCAGGCCGCAAGACAAAACGTTGCGATCAGTAACGGGTAGCGTGGCTTCATGCTGGCTCCGCAGACTTGTCTACCAGCAACGTGGCCAAACCTGCGACTATCATCATGCAGCCACCAATGACCAGCGCGTAAATAGCCTGCA
>JALHUQ010000303.1 GCA_022866645.1 Woeseiaceae bacterium
CGTTGTTCGGCGGCCGGATCGCCGAAGAAATGATCAACGGACGTGACGGTGTGACGACGGGTGCGTCGAACGATATCGAGCGTGCTACGGAAATTGCTCGCAACATGGTCACGAAGTGGGGCCTGTCTGATCGACTTGGGCCGCTGACCTACAGCGAGGATGATGGTGAGGTGTTTCTTGGACGTTCGGTGACACAACACAAACACGTTTCCGACGACACGGCGCACACGATTGATGAGGAAGTTCGCAAGATTATCGACAAGAATTACCAGCGTGCCGACAAAATTCTCAAAGAAAACGTCGACAAGCTGCATGCGATGTCGAAAGCGCTCATGAAGTACGAAACCATCGACAGCACGCAGGTGAAGGACATTATGGAGGGTCGCGAACCTCAGCCGCCCGCCGATTGGGACGCAACGCTGGAGCCGAAGCGCCCGGGTGGCGGGTCTGCAACTGCCGAGTCCGACGACGTGACCGGCAACATCGGCGGCCCCGCTCGAGAACACTAGTCTCTTGCTACATCTCGGTAGCTTAAGTCTTCCGATACCTGCGGTCATGGGCGTTCTTAATGTAACGCCCGATTCTTTCTCCGATGGCGGGCGATTTACCGATATTGATACCGCGAAACGTCATGCCGAATGTATGGCGAAGGATGGGGCGTCGATGATAGACGTTGGTGGCGAATCGACACGTCCCGGTGCCTTGGAAATCAGTGTGCAACAGGAGCTCGCCAGAATCGTTCCGGTCATCGAAGCAATTCGCGATGCGGTCGACCTGCCAATTTCGATTGATACCAGCAACGCGGCAGTGATGTACGCAGCGGTCGCTGCGGGGGCGAACCTCATCAATGACGTCATGGCATTGCAATTACCCGGTACGCTCGAGGCGGCCGTCGAACTCGGCGTACCCGTGTGCTTGATGCATATGCAAGGACGGCCGCGCACAATGCAGACCAAGCCACATTACGATGACGTCACCAATGAAGTTAAGAGCTTTCTCGCCAGCAGGGCGGCGCTGTGCATTGAGGCTGGCATTGACCGCGAGCGGATTGTGATTGATCCCGGTTTTGGGTTCGGGAAAAATCGTGCGCACAATGTCGAGTTGCTGGCAAATCTGCGACAATTGCTCGATCTTGGCTTACCCGTGCTGGTCGGATTGTCACGCAAGTCGACCTTGGGTGAACTGACGGGTCAGGATGTCGAAAATCGAATGGCAGGCAGTATTTCAGCGGCAGCGATCGCCGTCATGAATGGCGCGCAAAT
This sequence comes from Woeseiaceae bacterium, assembly GCA_022866645.1. Lineage (GTDB taxonomy): Bacteria > Pseudomonadota > Gammaproteobacteria > Steroidobacterales > Woeseiaceae > UBA1847. The sequence goes on from JALHUQ010000303.1 coordinate 1,263, forward strand.
CGTGCGCGCACACGACGTCAGAGAGACGGTTGACGCGCTGCGCATAGTCAGCGCCGTACTGGAAGTGAGAAATGGCTAAAAAGTTTTTTGGGACAGATGGAGTGCGCGGTAAAGTCGGCAGCGAGCCGATGACGGCGGATTTTGCGATGCGATTAGCGAGCGCGGCGGCACAGGTCCTGGTTCCAGCCGGTGGTACCGTCGTCATTGGGAAGGACACGCGTCTGTCCGGCTACCTGTTTGAATCCGCACTCGAAGCCGGATTTGTTGCGGCGGGGGCGGACGTCTTATTGATCGGACCTTTGCCAACTCCGGGTATTGCACGACTCACGCAGGAATTCGATGCGGACCTTGGCGTGGTTATCAGTGCGTCTCACAACGTCTATTCTGACAATGGCATCAAGTTCTTTGACCGCTCGGGCTCAAAACTTACCGATGAAATTGAGCTCAGAATCGAAGAACACCTCAAGAACCCGGCGATCACGCTGGAGTCGCAATCCCTCGGCAAGGCAAAACGCATCGACACGGCCCGGGTACGTTATCAGGAGTTTTGCGCGGCGAGCGTTCCAGAAGGCGTTGACCTTGCGGGATTGAAGATCGTATTTGACGGTGCGAACGGCGCTGGCTACAAAGTGGGCCCGCGGACGTTGGGTGCCCTGGGTGCCGATGTCATCCCCATTGGTTGCTCCCCGAACGGCAAAAATATCAACGACGGTTGCGGTTCGACGAAGCCGGAATTGCTGCAACTGACAGTACCCGCACTGAAAGCCGACGTCGGCGTCGCGCTCGACGGCGACGGCGACCGACTCATCATGGTCGACGAGAACGGTCATCTGATCGACGGGGACCATTTACTCTATATATTGGCGACCGCCAGACAGAGAAAGGGCGAGCTCAGGGGACCGGTCATCGGCACTGTGATGAGCAATCTGGGACTCGAAAAGGCGCTGCAGGCTGAAAACATAGAGTTCAGGCGCGTCCAGGTGGGGGATCGCTACGTACTTGAAGCCCTGAGAGCAACGGGCGGGATAATCGGTGGCGAGACCTCTGGCCACATGATTGTGCTCGACAAGACAACCACCGGCGACGGATTGATTTGCGCGTTGCAGGTGTTGGCGATCATGAAAGAGTCTGGAAAGCGTCTCTCGGAACTCGCGGCCGGTATGCAGAAATACCCGCAAACGATGGTGAATGTCCTTACCACGAAGCGATTGGACCCGAGTTTGTCGAGCGAGATCCAGGCGGCAGTGGCGGCGGCCGAGGCCGAACTGGCAGACACCGGTCGAGTCGTGCTGCGGGCTTCAGGCACTGAACCGGTTATCCGGGTGATGGTCGAAGGTGAGGATCACGCGCTCGTGGTCCGTATTGCCAACCGCCTGGCCTCTGTTGTGGCCAGATCGGGCGCGTGACAGCTCGCTATCAGGCACTTTGTGCGTTGATTTGGTGTGAAAGCCCCGGTATCCTTGCGCGCCTTTTGGACCTCTGGAAAATCTGAGCAATGCGCGAAATTCTTGTTGCCGGCAACTGGAAAATGAATGGCAGCACGACTGCCAACAAAGCGCTGATCTCAGGAATTGTCAGTGCTGTGCCCGAAGGTAGCGGTTTTCGTCTGCTGGTTTGTCCGCCGTTTCCTTTTTTGGCATCGGTTGCCAATCTGTTATCGGGAAGTAAGGTGGCGCTTGGGGCGCAAAATGTCTCGGAGCACGATTCCGGTGCATTTACGGGAGAAACCTCGGCGTCCATGCTTAAGGATGTTGGTTGTGAATACGTCATTGTTGGGCACTCTGAGCGCCGCGCCATGTACGCTGAGACCAGTGTTCAGGTAGCGGCGAAGTTCCAGGCGGCTCAGACCGCAGGGATAATCCCGATATTGTGTGTCGGCGAAACGCTGGCACAGCGTGAATCTGGCACAACGCAAGAAGTGATTGATGAGCAGCTCGACGCTGTTTTGGATAGCGCAGGGGTCGAGGCCTTCGCTACCGCAGTCATTGCTTATGAACCCGTATGGGCGATAGGCACAGGAATGACCGCGACGCCGGAACAGGCGCAGGACGTGCATAAGCACATCCGCGCGCGACTGGCGGAGCAAAACGCAGTTTTGGCCGACAAAGTGCAAATACTGTATGGCGGCAGCATGAAGGGCGAAAATGCCGCTGGGTTGCTGTGCATGCCGGATATTGATGGCGGCCTGATCGGCGGCGCATCATTAAAGGCGAACGATTTTCTGGCGATTGCCAAAGCGGCAGCCCAGAGTTACACGAACAGTTGAGAGCGTAATGGACACACTACAAAAAGCAGTACTTATTGGTCACACCCTGATCGCATTGATGATCATCGCGCTCGTATTGCTGCAACGCGGAAAAGGTGCTGACGCTGGCGCTGCGTTCGGTGCGGGCGCCTCAGGCACGGTATTTGGCGCTCGAGGATCTGCCAGCTTCTTTTCCAGAGCCACAGCCGTCTGCGCTGCCTTATTTTTCGTAACCAGCCTGTCGCTTGCTTACTTGAGCAGTCAAAACTCCGCTGCTCCGAGCAGCCTCGTTGACGATCTTCCAGCTGTTGAAGAAACCCTGCCTAAGCAGGATACAGAAATGCCTGCAATCGAATCGGAAGATGCTGCGACAGAAGACCTGGTTGAGATGCCGGCTCTTGAAGAGGCGGACGAACCCGCTGAGGACCCGATTGCAGAGTAGGCTCTGCCGTTTGACCTCACAATTTAGCGATATGCTCTGGTGGTGGAATTGGTAGACACGCTGTCTTGAGGGGGCAGTGGCGCAAGCCGTGCGAGTTCGAGTCTCGCCCAGAGCACCAAATAATACGATCGGCCTGCGAGCACTCAAGGTGTTTCAGGCCGGTTTTTTTTGTGCGAGTTACAA
>JALHUQ010000304.1 GCA_022866645.1 Woeseiaceae bacterium
CCAGCGCCGCCTCCCACGGCGTCACGGGCAGCTTCAAGTAGACATCCCGTCCGTCAATTGCATACAGCCGATGCGGCCGAAATTCGATCTCCAGATAAAGATCCCCGGCGTGTCCACTACCGACTCCTGGCGAGCCCTGGCCAGACAGTCTGATTCGTTGTCCCTGCGTGATACCTTTCGGAATTTTGACGTTCAGAGCACGATCTCTGGTAACGACATGACCGCTCTCGTCTAACGCGGGCGTTCGCAAACTTATCGTCCGTGTTGCACCGTTGTAGGCGTCTTCAAGATCAACCAGCACTTTGGCATGATGATCGTCGCCACGTGCATGAAATTCGGGCCTCGGTCCGGCGCTTCGCTGAGCCCCCGTGCGTTGACCAAACAGAGTCTCGAAGAAATCGCTGAATGCGGCGGAGTCACCACCATCAACTCCACTACCTGTGAATTCGAATCCGGTGCCCCAATCGGGGGGTGGTTTAAATTCCTGACCCGTCTGCCAGTTCGCGCCCAACTCGTTGTAGGCGGCACGTTTTTCCGCGTCTTTTAGTACCGCATAAGCCTCGCCCAGCTCTTTGAAACGAGCCTCTGCATCGGATTCCTTGCTTACATCGGGATGAAACTTGCGGGCCAGCCTGCGATAGGCTCGCTTGATTTCATCCTGACTGGCGTCACGTTTGACGCCCATCACACTGTAGTAGTCCTTGTATTCCATGGAATTAACCAGTCTGAGTGGTGGCGGTTGCCCGGTCTCTTGGCTACCTTACATCTTCGCGCTGCTTTTGCCCATTGTACCTAGGGGTATGTAACAATGGTCGGGGCGGGTGAGCGTAGCAACACTGTCCTGAAGCTGTCCGTTCAGAGGTGTATGCCATGAATATCGAAACCATCCACGGTCTCGAGGAGTTCGACATCGATCGCCGCATTATCCGCTGGATAATGAAGCGCGCCGGCAACCCTCGTATCTCGATCCGGCTCTGGAATGGAGATCACTTCTGGGTCACCGAGGAACGGCCTGTTGCTTGCATGGAATTTCGATCGCGACGTGCGCTTCTCGACGTCGTGTTGTCACCTTCTGTGGGCTTTGGCGAGTGCTACAGCAATGAGCTGATCGAGATCCACGGCGATTTTCTGGCCTTCGTCAACGAGATCACGGCCGCGGCAACACGCAAGGTAAATGGTCAGTACTACGGCCCTAAAGTCGGATCTATGCTATGCGCGATGCTTGGCACCTCGCTCGCTCGCTCGTGGCAAAACGTCCACCACCATTACGATCTCGGCAACGAATTCTACAAATTGTGGCTGGACGAGCGCATGGTCTATACCTGTGCGTACTTCGACCCACCTTCCGCATCGTTGGCCGAGGCCCAGCTCGCCAAACTCGACCATGTATGTCGGAAACTGAGCTTGCGCCCAGGGCAAAAAGTCATTGAGGCCGGCTGCGGATGGGGTGCATTGGCGATGCACATGGCTGAGCATTATGGCGTCGAAGTGATCGCTTATAACAACTCCGACGAGCAGGTTAATTTCGCGAAAGAGACGGCGGCGGTCAGAAAACTGGATGGCCGCGTAACTTTCATAAAGGATGACTACCGGAATATTAATGAACGCTGTGACGCGTTCGTATCAGTCGGCATGTTGGAGCATGTCGGCTTGGCCGACTTCAAGACCATGGGCGCGGTCATCAAGCGCAACCTCAAGCCTGACGGGATCGGCCTCATTCATTCAATCGGTCGCAGTCACCCGAAAAAGGCAGATCCGTGGATTCGCAAACATATTTTCCCTGGTGGTCACATGCCGAGCCTCAGCGAAATGATGAGCGTGTTCGAACCGCACCGGTTTTCAATCATCGACATAGAAAACCTGCGCCCACACTATGCGCAGACCTGCGAAATGTGGCTGAAGAATTTCGAAACAGTGGCCGATGAAGTTTCGAATCTATACGGCGAAGATTTCGTCCGAATGTGGCGGCTGTACCTGGCCGGGTCGGCTGCTGGTTTTCGATCCGGCACGCTGCAGCTTTATCAGGTCCTGTTCACGCAACATGGAAACAACAAAGCACCGTGGACGCGCAAATATCAGTACCTGAGCGAGCCGCGGATCCATTGACATGCAAGTCACCGACGCAGTTGTTGTAGGCGGTGGGCCGGCAGGGTCAACTTGCGCCTGGAAACTCCGCGAGGCGGGCCTGAATGTCACAGTGCTGGATCGGGCGGCATTTCCACGCAGAAAATTGTGCGCCGGTTGGCTAACGCCGGAGGCAATGACGGACCTTGAGCTTGATCCGAGCGACTATCCACTCAGTTTCATGACTTTCGACAAGCTCCATATCAGTTGGAAGGCATTTACGTTCACGTCCACGGCTCGGCAGCATTCGATTCGCCGTTTTGAATTCGACGACTTCCTTTTGCGCCGTGCCGGCGCGAGAGTATTGCAGCATAAGGTAGACGAAATTCGGCGTATTGGTGGCGATTTTGTTATCGATGGTGAATACCGCTGCAAGTATCTCATCGGCGCCGGTGGCAGCGCTTGCCCGGTATACCGGACGTTTTTCCGTGAACTCAATCCGCGCAGCAGCGCGTTACAGACCGCGACTTATGAACAGGAATTCGCCTACGAATGGGAAAACCCGGAATGCCACCTCTGGTTTTTCGATGATGGCCTGCCGGGGTACGCGTGGTACGTTCCGAAGGCGAATGGTTATCTCAACGTTGGATTGGGTGGCATGGCCGATAAATTGAAACAGCGAGGCGGGCACGTTCGGGACTTTTGGCGCGGTTTCGTGGCGAAGCTACAGAGAAAAGGCCTGGTCGTTTACGACAACTATCAACCCAAAGGTTACAGCTACTACTTGCGCGGCAATGTCGATGTTGCCAGAGATGGCAACGCGTATATCGTCGGCGACGCTGTCGGACTTGCTACCCGCGATCTGTGCGAGGGTATCGGCCCTGCGGTAAAAAGCGGCCGACTCGCCGCGAACTCCATTGTTAGCGGCACAGACTATACGCTCGGCGAAATCAAGAAACTGAGCGGCCGCGGATTCGCCAGCAAAGTGCTCGAATGGGGCATCGTCGGACCGCAGTAACGGACAAGGTTCCATGCCGTGCTCGCGCTGCTTATATCCGCGCTGCCAATGTTCCCGCCATTGGCACAGACGGTGCGAGCCGCCCGGGACCGGTTTTGCGATGAATGTTTTCGACCAGACGCGAGACGTCGACCTCCTCAGTGTTGCAGCTGACCGTCCAACTCTGCTCTTCAGCGGTTAGCGCTTCAGCGTTCCGCAATTGCTGCGGCAGCACTGTTGCGTCCGCTTCCGAGGCGTCATCGTGTCGATTCTTCCTCGCCCGAATTCGCGTTTGCAGCAGCGCCTCGTCGGCGACGGTCTGCAATAGCACGAATCGCGCTTGGCAGCATTTCGCCGCGGCGTGCGCGGATGCACGTTGTTCAACACGCAGAAAAGACGCATCAAGGACAACATTATGGCCCGCTTGCAGCAAGGCTGTTGCCAGGGTGTTGAGGAGTGAATACAAATCTTTCGAGACGGCGTCGTTGTATATTCCCGTATTCAGCCCGGAATTACTGGAAGCAGTCTCATTCAGGCCAAAAAGACGTTTGCGCTCAATATCGGACCGAATCCTGATCGCTGGAAGCGCCGCCATCAGTTGTCCGGACACCCATGTTTTTCCGGAACCGGATAAACCGGTCATCACCATCAGCAACGGTGTTTGCGATCTGATTTGCCGCCGCGCCATTTTACAGTGTCGATGTGCATCCTCCAGATTACGGCGGCGATCGTCGCTGTCCTTTCTTTCTTCGGCGCGAATGACAGCAACCTTCGCGCGTACCAGGCAACGATAGGTGTAATAGAGATTGAAAACCCGCATGCCGTCGTAATCACCCGTAATTTCGAGATACCGATTGATGCAATGTGCGGCGAGGTCCAGCCGTTGTTTGTCGACCAGGTCCATAATCAGAAAGGCGATGTCTGCCATGACATCTGTGTTGCGCAGCGAATCACTGAATTCAATGCAGTCGAAGGTTGTTATTCCGTCCGGCAGCCGCACAATATTTGCCAGGTGCAGGTCCCCGTGGCATTCACGAAAAAAACCGCCGTCGAATCGTTTCCAGAAATAAGGCGTCAGTTCTTCCAGTTGCTTGATCGTCCAGCGATACAGTTCGTCAAACAACGGCTTTTCGATTACGCCGTCCAGTGGTTCAAAATTTTCGCGAATCAAGTCGATGGCACGCGATACTGTTTGCGTACGCAATTTCGCTGTAATGACAGGTGTGGTGTGGTGGCGCTTCGCCAGCATCGCGGCCACTTCGAGCATGTCGGCGACGGACAGGTTTCCCGTAGCAAGTTCTACATCAAGACATTTTGCGGGGTCGAACCGGCGCATCTTAACCGCGTATTCCACCACGGACCCGCTGCCGTCAATTTTCGCCTTGTCGCCGCACATCATGATTGGCACAACGGCGAGGTAGACGCTCGGTGCCCACGGTTTATTAAGGCGAATCTCTTCCTCGCAATAGAACCGGCGTCGCTGCAGGTCAATGAAGTTTAGAAATCCAAGATCCAGTGGCTTCTTGATTTTGTAGGCGAAGTCGCCCGCCAGCAGCACCCAGGATATATGTGTTTCAATAACTTCAACAGCGGTGACCGGATGTGGGTAGGCGCCAGGCTGCCGAAGCAATTGTATGAGTGAGCTGTCCACGGATTTAGAAATGTCTGTTGTGCGATGCAATGACTTCTCCTAATCCGGTCTTGTCGTGGGCGTGTACGATGACAGGTAGCATAAGAATCAAGGTTTACTCTGTCGGCTTGTGGACAACAGGACATTTTCACCGGAAATATTGTGTCGCATCTGTTCCCTGAAATTGTTCACGCCGCTGAAGAATTCTCGCATCATGATGACCCACAGATAGTGGCCGCGCTCGGTCAGGCGCAGAGTCGGGCCAGACTTCCGCGCCGCCCGAATCATCCGGAGAGCGGTGAGCTCTGGCCTGAGGTCGCGATAGAATCGATGATCGAAGCGTTCCTCGGCAGCGTCCAGGTCCAGCGTTCCGCCGAAAAGCTGCATGAGCAGGTAGTAGCGCATCTGTTCGCGGCTGCTCAGAGTGGATCGACGCACAATGCCCGACATGCCGGATTCGATCAGGCTGAGATAGTGATTAATGGAAAACGTGCTGGCGTAGAGGGCACCTGCGAGATAGCTGAAGGCGCCACTACCAAGGCCCAGGTATTCCTCGCGCTCGGCAATATACTCATCGACCATCGACGTGCCGCGCGAAAAACACCAGGCTGAGGATCGCGTGTATCCGGCCGCCAGCATGTGTGCGGCGATGATCTCGTAGTACGTTCGCTCATGGGTGTAACTGACAATGCCGATTTCCTTGTTCATGGCCTTGCGTGTGGCATCTGCCGACATCAGCGGATAGAAGGAGACCTGGTCTGCGCCGATTTCGTCGGTGAGGATTCGTAGGTCCGTGCCCAGAGAGGCTTCGGTTTGATGCGGGAAGTTAAAGATCATGTCGACGTTCAGGGTATCGAAATGACCATGGGCTGCTTTCAGCCGCCGACGAATCTGCTCGCTGCTGCCGTATTTGTCGTAGCGCTGCATTTCTTTCAAAAGTCGGTCATCAAAACTTTGTACGCCAACCGAGAGCCGATTGACGCCGCTGTTATGCAAATCGAGGACTTTTTCGTTTTCAAGGTCGTCCGGATTGGTTTCGACCGAAATGCTCGTTACCGGATGTCGCTCGCGCACGAGATTGATCGTCGCTATGAGTTCTTCCGGCATTACGGTCGGCGTACCGCCGCCGACATACAGCTCAGAGAAAGTAAATCCCGCGTCGCCGACCAGCTCAATCTCACGGCGCAAGGCCCGAAAATACTGTGTCGCCTTGTTTTCTCGAAACTCGACGCGATGAAACGAGCAGAATGGGCAGAGCACTTCGCAGAACGGAATATGCAGGTACATCAAATATTGCCGGTCACCCGATGGTTCAGGTAGCCGCGCCGCGCCGAGGTCATCATTAAATCGCGCATAGCGACGACTGCTGTGACGAAAATACCAGCTAAGAAGATTAGCAATGTTCACAGCGCCAATGACTCCATATAGGTATTGGTGCGCTTTTCACTCTTCTCGAACGATAAGAATGTCGCAGGGCAAATGGTC
>JALHUQ010000305.1 GCA_022866645.1 Woeseiaceae bacterium
AGCGCCCGTCTCCTCCAGCACATACAGGGTTTTCAGGGTATTTTGCGTAAAGAATCCGTATAAACGAAACATGGCGCTCCCTCATTCACTTTTATTTTGCAAGTGAACTGATGCTAGCTATATCGCTCTCGTTTTACCAGCCATTCCTGGAGGAGTAAGCCCTTGGCCCACAAAAACGAGTACCACGACAACATGGTCAAGATGCTCGAGCTCATATGGGGCAAGGGCTACATGGCACCGGGCGGCGCGGGCAATGTCGCAAAGCTGCTGGACGGTACCTCCCCACAGGGTAAGCGAATTCTGGATATCGGTTGCGGTATCGGTGGTCCGGCTTTCGAAATGGCTCGCACCCACGGTGCGCGGGTCACAGGGATAGACCTCGAAGCTCCGCTTATCGAACGCGCCCGCAGGGACGCCGAAAAACTGGGCTTGCTGGGGCAGTGCCATTTCGAGTTCGTCGACATCGGCCCTCTGCCGTTTCCCGACCGATCATTCGACATCATCATCACGTCAGGCGCCATCACGCAGACGAGCGACAAGACCTTCTTGCTCAATGAGTGCATGCGGGTTCTCGCACCGGGTGGTTATCTCAGCAGCTATGAGTGGATGCGATCCGGGCGTGAGTATTCTGACGACATGCACTACTGGTTCAAACTTGAAGGCCTGACTTACGCACTCGAACAACTCGGCGACTACGTGGAAAAGTTTATGCATGCCGGATTCGAAAACGTCTCCGCGATTGACGCTTCGGACTGGTACCGTGCAGAAGCTCACAGGGAATACGAGATGATCAGGGGCGAGCTGTATGAATCCATGGTCAGGCTGCTCGGCCAACGGGATGCCGATCACTTCGTCGAAGACTGGCGGGCAATGGTGGTGGTTATCGATGCGGGTGAAATGCGGCAGGGTTATTGCCGCGGCATCAAACCCGCAGCTACGCCATACGCAAAATGACCTTGCCGCGGGCTCGCCGCGCGGTAATCGCCTCGAACGCCTGCGCAAATTCCTCCAGCTGGTAGGACTCGGTGACACGCGGAGTCAGGGCACCTTTCTTAATCAGGTCCGCCAGATCCTGCATGTTCTGCATCTGCACCTTGGGGCTTTTGGCGGCCCAGGTACCCCACCATACTCCGACAATGCTCGCTTCTTTCAGTAACGCTATGTTGGCTTGAAACCTGGGTATGTCGCCCGAGGCAAAGCCGATCACGAGATAGCGACCATGCCAGGCCAATGCCCGATACGCCGCTTCGGCCAGTTCGCCGCCAACGGGGTCATAGATGACATCCGCGCCAGCGCCGCCGGTCAGTTCTTTGACGGTTTCCTTCAAATCCTGCGTCGAGTAATTAATCGCTTCGTCGGCGCCGGACTGTTTCGCGAATTCGAGTTTTTCATCGCTGCTCGCCGCGGCGATGACACGCGCGCCCATCGACTTCGCGATCTCGACGGCGGAAATACCCACGCCCCCGGCGGCACCAAGCACGAGGACGGTTTCGCCGGCCTTAAGGTCCGCGCTTTGCCGCAGTGCGTGATAGCTGGTGCCATAGGTCACTGTGAACCCGGCGCCGAGTTCGAAGTTCAATCCGTCCGGAAGCGGCATCGTCATATTCTGATCGGCCACACACTTATCCGCGAACGCACCGCCTTTCGAATTGATAATGACTTTGTCGCCGACGGAATATCGCGTAACGCCTGCCCCTACACCGGATACAGTTCCCGAGGCTTCGTTACCCGGGACGAACGGTGGCGGCGTTTTTACCTGGTACTTGCCGGCAATAGAGAGCACGTCGGGGAAGTTGATACCCGCTGCCGCGACATCAATCAGTACTTGCCCGGCACCGGCAACCGGATCATCCATCTCCTCGATGACCAACGTTTCCGGCGGACCGTATTCCTTACAAACCAGTGCCCGCATCAGGCGACTTCGAATAGTGAAGCAGCGCCTTGTCCACCACCAATGCACATCGTGCAAACGACGAATTTCGCGCCGCGCCGTTTACCTTCGATCAGCGCGTGTCCGACCATGCGCGCGCCCGACATGCCGTAGGGATGACCTATTGATATCGCGCCGCCATCGACGTTCAGCTTGTCGCCGGGAATACCCAGTTTGTTGCGGCAATACAGCACCTGCACCGCAAACGCCTCGTTCAATTCCCACAGATCGATGTCGTCCATCGTCAAACCGTTGCGCTTCAGCAGCCTGGGCACCGCGAACACCGGGCCGATACCCATCTCGTCGGGCTCACAACCCGCAACGGCGGTGCCGCGATAGATTCCCAACGGCGTCAAACCGCGCTTCTCGGCCAACTTCGCTTCCATAAGAACCGACGCGGACGCGCCGTCAGACAACTGACTGGCATTGCCCGCCGTGATGAAGCCGCCTTCGCGTACCGGTTTCAGCGCGGAAAGGCCCGCGAGATTGGTGTCCGGGCGATTGCCCTCGTCCTTTTCAAGCATGACGTCCACGAAACTGATTTCCTTGGTTTCTTTGTCCATCACGCCCATGCTGGAATTCATCGGCACGATTTCGCCATCGAACCGGCCAGCTTTCTGACCTGCCGCAGTTCGCTGCTGACTTTGCAACGCGTATTCGTCCTGAGCGTCGCGACTGATGTTGTAACGTTTCGCAACAACCTCTGCAGTGTCGATCATCGGCATGTAGACGTGTGCGTGAACCGCCAGCAAGCGTGGGTCTTTGGCGCGGAAAGTATTCATGTGTTCGTTTTGCACCAGGCTGATGGACTCAATCCCGCCGCCGACCATGATGTCCACACCGTCACTGACAATTGTCTTGGCCGCGACCGCTATCGCCATCATGCCCGACGAACATTGACGATCCACGGTCATCCCTGCGGTCGTCACCGGCAAGCCGGCCGCCAGAGCAATTAGTCGGGCGATGTTGGCGCCCTGAGTTCCCTGCTGCATTACACAACCCATGATGACGTCTTCGACTTCCGCTGGGTCCAAACCGGCACGCAGAACGGCGTTTTTCACAGCATGTGCCCCGAACGTCGGTGCCTCAATATTATTGAATGCACCCCGGTACGCCTTGCCGATGGGGGTGCGTGCTGTCGATACGATAACGGCTTCTCTCATATTGATCTCTCAGGTTATTTCCTGTTTTTGAATTATCAGTTGCCAACTATCCACATCACCAAGGTCTCGGCGATCAGCGCAGGTGTTTTCTCACCTTCTATTTCAACGCTTACATGAATCTTTACCAACCACTGCCCGGGCCTTTTCTCGGCCGCATCGGTCACTGTTTGTACGGATCGTATACGCTTGCCTACCCTGACAGGCGTCAGGTAGCGCACTTTGTCCGATCCATAATTGATGACCATCTCGAGGTTTTCGGGCTCGACACCATTTTGAGCATTGAGGTAGATCAGCAGCGACAAGGATAGAAATCCGTGCGCAATTGGACCACCAAACGGCGTTTGCGCGGCGCGCTCCGGATCCGTGTGGATGAACTGGTGATCATTGGTCGCATCGGCAAACTGCATGACGCGCTCCTGAGTAATCTCCAGCCATGGTGATGGCGGGAGCTGTGTGCCGATGAGCGATGGGATGTCTTGTGCTTTGACAGTTGTTTTCATATTTTGATTACACCGAACTGAGATCGAGGAGATAGGTTTTCACGCGCTCGCGGACCGCGGTTTCTTCAGCCTCCCACGTCCGCATCGCCGCCTGAATTCGAGGATCGGCCACAAACGCCTTGTACTGCGCCTGGGAAAAGCGTGCTCGCCAATTCGGGTGCCCCAGCACCGGTTCGGCAAACACTTCCGTCAGCGCCAAATCGACAGCGTCTGCAACATTTCCCTGCATCACCATAACGCTAACACGCGCATCCGGGTCTTGCAGCAAGTCCACACCGTAGGACGCAGCGATTTCCTGAATTCTTGCGACCCTGCGCAACAATTCATCCCGGGGCAACATCACGTACCACGCATCAAACGCGACTCCCTGGGCATACATGAACCTGACAGGGACAGCCGCGGCATCGATGTCCAGTATCCCGGGCGCGTGTTGCTCCAGGTAGGTGGTCTCTTTTTCTAAAGTGCCATTCCGGACTGCTGTTCTCAGGAGGTGTTGGACGGCCCCAGCGTAGGCGAATTGACGGTCTTCGATGTTGTTCTCAATCGCACGCCGGGCGGCCGCGACGCTGGCCTCCTCATCGTTCAGACTAATGGCCCGCGACAAGTCGATTCGATAGGCGATAGCGCTGGTGGGAGCAATCGCCAGGACGCGATTACGAAAATCATCCGCTTCTTCGACCAGGCCCAACTGATAAAGAAAATCCGCAATGAAGCCGGGAATCTCATGGTCTCTTGGGTCGACCTCCATAGCCTTGAGGCTTTGCTGCAAATAGTCGACACCGTCGCCCAGTTTCAGGCCAATAATACCGAGCCGCAAATAGGCATTCGGTTGCAGCGGCTCAATATCAAGCGAAGTCCGCAATGACGCACGTGCGTCCTCCAATTGATCAAGCTGCAGATACAGTGCTCCAATCTGAAAGTGAATTCGCGCGTTGTACGGGTCGAGTTCAAGTGCCTCGCGTTGTAACTGCAGCGCTTTGTCGATTTGCTGCGTTCCCATCAGCATCCTGGTCAGAAGCAGGCGCACCTCATAGTCTTGTGGATCTTCCGCGACGAGGGATTCAAGCTCACCGATGGCGTCGGGAATTGCCATCGGCACGGATTCAGTCTGGGACGGTACCGCTTGCACGAATACCCGAATGGCGCGTGCAGCCACGTCGTCCGGACTCACCGCAAGGACTTGTTCTACGGTCGCCAAAACGGCGGCGAAGGCTTCGTCTTGATGCATCAATCCCGTTTCGAGTTGGTGCAAATAGTTGCTCGCCAGTTCCGTCTTGGCAGCCAGAAAATTGGGGTCAATCGCCAACGCGCCCTTCAGTAATTTCTCGGCCGCATCCAGCCCACCATAGGAAAACGTGGCGCGTTGCTTGAGCGCCTGCAGGTAAAGGTCATAGGCATCCGGGTCGTCGGTACCGACACCGGCGACGATCTTGGCATCACCGGGTCCGAGTAATGACGCTGACAGTACTTGACCCACCCGCAGTGCAATCTCGTCCTGAATGCCGAATATGTCGTCGCTGTCACGATCAAAATTTTCTGACCACACGTGATAACCGTCAGATGCCCGAATCAGCTGAGCGGTAATACGAACTCGGCTACCGACCCGCTGAACACTGCCCTCAAGAATATGAGCAACCTGCAAGGCCTTCGCGATTTCGCGGATATCAATATTCTTGCCTTTGAAGGCAAAACTCGAAGTGCGCGCCGCCACCTTCAAATTGGGGATTTGCGCCAGCATATGCAGCAGCGTTTCTGTCAGGCCGTCGGAGAAGTACTCGTTATCGGCATCATTCGACATGTTAACGAAAGGCAATACGGCCACGGACTCGTCGCTGATCCCGTCGCCGGTAATATCGTCATCGTCAGGGGAATTACTGGCGCTAAAGAAAGCGATAAAGACGATCGTGACGACCACTCCTGCAATGGTCAGGTAGTCGAGTTTCCCTATCGCAGCTGTCCGGCTCGCATTATCGCGATCGACGTCTGTCTCCTTCTTGATGCCATCGGGTGTGAGTTCATATACCCAGGAAAGAACGACGGCGGGAATGAAGCCGAACGCGAAACTTAAGATAACGGCTTTCGCTACCCAGGCCGGCACCCCGAGTGTTGGCAGTACGGTCGTCAAAACCTCTGTCAGTAGCCAGCCCACCACCAGATACGCGGCCGCGACGCGGAGGACGTTTCGACGCTGGAGTTCAGTGAACAGTGACATACGGAGGTACGCAGGGTGGAAGGTTTACCAGACTACACCAAATCATGTGCAGGAATCGCCAAGGCTTAATGGTTATTGGATGCGTCAAAAGCCAAATTGGTTGTCTTATGTTGGCGATCGCCCAAGATCGCAAATGGCTCTGCCAAACGCGTCGACTTCATTCCAGTCGGTAAAATCGACATTCGAATCCAGGGCGGTCGGGCCTTTCGTCATCCACATGATGAAGCGAATCATGGTTCTGTCCCAAAAACCGTACTTCGCGTAATGAATCCGGCCACCGAAGATACCGATAGCAGCGGGCTGCCAGGTAATGGTTTTGAGAAACTTCCGGACATAGGGATTGGTGTGCGCTTCCTTCTTGTCCGGTTTGCGAGCCACGACATTGACCGAGAAGAAGGCGCCCTGCTTAGCTTCGAGTCGTTCGGCATTTTCGTTGATGAATCGGGCGACCTCGGGCCGGTGATGGCCGTAGCGGATACTGGCACCCAGAACTACCTGATCAAAGAGTTCCAGGTCGATCTTGCTGTCCGCAGTCAGCTCCAGAAGCTGAGTCTCGTATCCGCCCTGTTCCGCGACCTCCATCAAACGCCTGCAAATCTCGATGGTATGTCCGTCGACCGTCGAATAGATGAAACCAATTTTTGCCATTCCTGCCACCTGATCAGTACGTCAATAATGGGACATTATGGGGCCAACACTACGCGAGAAAAGACTACGAGACTAGGTGAAATCCGACATGCCGAAACGAGGCAAAGCAACGTAGTTTGGTGGGCAGGCACTGCACGTCGAAAGGATACACTCGTGAGCAAAAAACCAGCATCGAATCTGCATCTGGGCGTCAAAATCCTGCACGATCCGATTTGCAACAAAGGCACCGCATTCACTGAAGCCGAACGCGACGCCCTGAACCTCCGCGGCCTTCTGCCAGCCCGGGTCCACAGTATGGCCGAGCAGGAATTGCGGGTACTCGGCAACATCAGGGAAAAGGCCACCGACCTGGATCGCTATCTGTATCTGATCGCCCTGCAGGATCGAAACGAGAACCTCTTTTACCGCGTGGTAATGAATCACCTCGAGGAGATGATGCCTATCCTGTATACGCCGACCGTTGGCAAGGCGTGCCAGGAATTTCGGCATCTTTATCGCAAACCGCGTGGCTTCTACGTGTCGCTGAACGATCGCGGCAACGTCGCCAGGATCTTGAAAAACTGGCCGCACAAGGACGTGCGGATCATCGTCGTCACCGACGGCGAACGCATTTTGGGTCTTGGTGATCTGGGCGCCGACGGCATGGGTATTCCGATAGGCAAGCTCGCGCTGTATACGGCGTGCGCCGGCATACATCCAACCCAGTGCCTGCCCGTCATGCTGGATGTCGGTACGGATAACGAGCGGTTGTTGAACGATCCGCTGTACAACGGGCTGGAGCGGCGCCGGGCGCGCGGCAAGCTCTACGACGAGCTTGTCGAGGAATTCATAAGCGCAGCAAGTAAGGTATTTCCAGGGGTATTGATTCAGCTCGAGGATTTCGGCAATACCAACGCGTTCCGATTCCTCAAGAAGTATCGCGATCGCGCCTGCCTGTTCGATGACGACATACAAGGAACGGGAGCGGTTGCTGTGGCCGGCCTGATCGCCGCATTGCGAATCACCGGCGGCCAGTTGTCGGAACAAAAGTTGCTGTTTCTCGGCGCAGGCGAGGCCGGTATCGGCATCGCCGACCTTTTTGTCGACGCACTCATCGAAGAGGGGCTGACTCTCGAGCAGGCCCGCGAGCACTGCTGGTTGGTGGACAGTAAGGGACTGGTCGTCAAGAGTCGACAAAATCTGGCAGAGCACAAGCTGCCCTACGCCCACGATCACCTGGGTTGTTCGGATTTCCTTACCGCCGTACATAACTTGAAACCAACCGCCATACTCGGACTCTCTGGTCAACCGAATACGTTTACGCAAGACGTCATCGAAGCGATGGCGCAGTACAACGATCGCCCCGTCATATTCGCGTTATCAAACCCGACCTCGAAGGCGGAGTGTACGGCGGAAGAAGCTTACAGCTTTAGCGACGGTCGGGCCGTATTCGCCAGTGGCAGCCCATTCGACCCGGTAACTATTGGAAATCAGACCTTCGTCCCTGGGCAGGGCAACAACGCGTATATTTTTCCGGGCGTCGGACTGGGAGTTATCGCCAGCCAAGCACGAACAATTAGCGATGAAATGTTTCTCGCGGCGGCGCATTCGCTGGCGAATCAGGTCACCGATAGCGATCTTGCAAGAGGGCGGATCTATCCCTCGTTTTCGAGAATTCGGGAGGTCTCAGCTCTCATCGCGCGAGACGTGGCCAAGATTGCCTACGACAGGCAGCTTACGGACAAGGAGGAACCGGACAACTTACTTGCAGATATCCACAAGCACATGTATCACCCCGTGTACCCGCATTACGCCTAGCGTTCGAGGTTCTATGCGTGTGAACGGGTCATCGTGTGTGCTTGGATACATCGCAGCTATGACCACTATCAGTGGACATAGGCCACTGGGCTAAGTCAGTATTTCAGGCAATATGCTCACCGAATCAACGAAGTCGAGAATTTCTGTCTGTGTTCTGGCAGCCGGCAAGTCACTCCGATTTGGCGCATCAAAGCCGATCGCCGAATGGCGTGGTAAGCCTTTGCTGCATTACGCCCTTGCAGCTGCTGATGGCGCGTGCGCGGGACCAGTAGTCCTGGTCGTGGGACACAATCAGGACGCCGTAATAAAGACCGCGGCCGGGCGGTTCGACCGGGTGGTTATCAATCGTGATTATGAAGACGGTATCGGCACGAGTATCGCCGCAGGCGTTCGTGCAGTGCACGAAAACGTCGATGCAGTGGTGATTATGCTTGCGGATCAGGCACTGGTCACGGCGACACACATCGGCAATATCATCAAGGCCTGGTCCGGAGCTGACAATGAAATTGTAGCGTCCTCTTACGATGCGACGACCGGCCCGCCTATCCTGTTTCCGAGTAAAGCTTTCGACCTGCTTTGCAATCTCACCGGCGATACCGGCGCACGAGCGGTTCTGGCGGATGAGAACTTTGCTGTCAGATTGATCGACTGCCCGCCCGCCGGGTTCGATATCGATACGCCCGAAGACCTGAAAACTCTGGACGACGGTTAATTCTTCGTCGCAAACTCCGCCTGCAGCTCAGCGACAATTTCCAGCGCGATTGCGGCTGGACCACGACCGCCGATTTGCTGCCCGACCGGCCCGCGCAGACGCGCGCCCAGTTTATCGGCATCAGCACCGATTTCCCGCAGCAAACGCTCGCGGCGATGCGGCGGGCCGAGCAAGCCGATAAATTCTGCTGGCGACGATGCGAGTATTCTCAGATAGGTCCTGTCAGCGTCCAGATTGTGGCTCTTGACGATGACAGCGTCGAATCGCGTCAAATCAAAATGCGATTCGATTTCGTCAACGGGCACGCACGCTACAGCCGCCATCGAATGTGTTGCGAGCTTGGCGACCGCGGCTGGCCGATGATCCGAAACCCAAACTCGCCATCCCAATGTCGCCGCGAACAGCAGCAATGGATCGGTATCCTGGCCAGCACCCAAGATGAGCAGACGTAAAGGGGCCAACAGTCGAACCACACCGATTTCGGCGTCTGCATCGGCCAGCATCAAGTCCGCGTGCGGTGCGTCTTCGAGAGTGTCGACAAAGCTCTTGAAGGGTTCATACGCTTTGGCGGCAATGAGCGGCTGGATAAGAATACGCAAAGCGCCTTCGCAGCCAACGCCGAGGCCGAATACATCATCGTCACCTCTCAAATCATAGCTGACCACTTCGGCCCGGCCATTCGCCATTATCGTTTTTGATCGTTCGGCGAGGTCCCCCTCCAGGCAGCCTCCGGACAACATGCCCTGAAAATCACCGCTCTCATTGACCAGCATCTGGCTGCCCGCTTTGCTGTACGTCGAGCCCTCAGTGCTCAACACCGTGATCAAGGCCAGAGGGCGGCCTGCCGACGAGTGCTTCCGGAAAAACTGGCTAAGGTGATAAGGCAGGCGTTCGATCATTATCGAAGGCTGTTAGTCGGGACCGAGGCCGGTCGGCGGGCCGACGCCTGTCATTGAACCGAGCCCGGTCATCTCCCAGCGCGCCAGTGAGATCGGGATACTGTCGATCGCGTTAAGCCGATCGAAAAAGTCCCTGAGCTGAAAATCCTCGCCCCGCTGTTCCGTTTGCTTCGCGTAATCGGCCAGTGTCTGTTCCAGAAGGTACTTTCCGGTGACATAGCTGGTGCCGTAACCGGGCTGACGCAAGTAGAGGTGCTGTTCAAAAATGACCAACTCTTTTTCCATCTTCATCCAGCCGCGAGGCGTGCCTTCCATGTGCACACCGCCCGCCTCCTCCATCGTCATTTCGTTGGCCTGCGCGTACAGCGATCCCAGTCCTCGGGCTGCGCGCTGTGCCAACATGATCCAGACGAGTTCGCGCGATCGCGGGCTGTCGTCGTACAGGCCAGCATGCATGAACATCTCCTCGACACCGGTCGCGGTTCCTTCGTTGCGACTGTCGAAGATGTTGTACAACAACGCCCCCTGGCGTACCGGGCTGGCATGCGGCTCGAGGTCCATGCGCGCCAGCTCAAACCAATGGTAGAAATGGGTGAACAAGGGTGCCGGATCATAGTGTGCGGTGATCAGGAAAAAGTTGCGCTTGTCTTCCTCGACGAACGCACCCTTGTGCGCCTCCAACGCCGGTTTCATATAGTCCGTGATCGTTACAACATCTTTGTCTTTCAGGAAACCCATGATCCGATCGACCGCTTTGCTCGCCAGCGCATCGTATTCATCCGGCGTGCTGACGGCCTGCATTGCCGGCAAGTCGTGATTGCGTTGCTCTTCAAGTTTGAGCGATGACCACGCGCGATTGAGCTCGCGCTTCAGCAAACGCACTTCGTCGTCCCAGGTCATCGGCACCAAATGGACATTTTGCTGGTACCAGGTGTAGTTCTCCTTGCCGATGCCCGACGGACCAGTCTTGCTGGGGGCCTGCGCCTCCAGCCACGCTACGAGATCAAGCGCAGCGGTCTCCGCGGCTGTGATGGCCGCGTTGATTTCAGCATCGATAGCATCACCGAGTAGCGTCCTGAGCTCCTCAAGGCCAACCGCATCGTTACGAATATCGCGAATGCCAGTCACCCACAAATCGCGGGCATTGCCGGTCAGGTTTTGTTTCGCCTGCGCGAACAGGGGTGGGATGACGCTCAGCTCCTTAATGAGGCGATGCCTCTCATCGGCCGTCAGCGGAAATTCATAGGTCCAAACGTCGACCACCGCATGGTGCGTCGGCCCCTCGTGGGCCGGAACGTCACTGCGTTCCATCCAGATGGATTTGTAAAATGCCGGATCTCTGGCCCACGGCATCAATACGCGGCGATTGAAATCGTAGCCATTCATTTCCGCGCGCACGAGATGCCAGTCGACTTGTGCCGGTACTGGCCAATCGGCGATTTTCAGTTCCTGCAGCCGATCGCGAAGTTTCAGGAACTCATCCTGCCGCTCCTCGAAGCGCGCGCTCGTGTAATCCGGCGCGCCGTTCAACAAGGGTGGCGATTCGAACGCACGCCAGTCGCTAAAGAGCTGTAACAACTCATCGTGGTCGGCATTCGCCGATACCATGGGTGACGCTGCCAGCAGCAGCGCTAGCGCCTTAACGCCTGCTAAAAACCGATCCCGCAACCTAACCACCGCGACGACCACACTTGATTTCCAGTGACGCGAAATCATAAATGTAGGCCGCTGCTACCGACGCGGCCTTGCCGTCGTTGCCGTTCGCCGAGTCCGGATCCCATCTCATCCACTCTCCAAATCGTATGTCACCATCAATATTGAAAGATGGCCTCACTGACCACCGGTATGTCTTACACGCTTCAAGTTCCAGATCGACCGTCATTTGCGATTCCCGAATATTCTTCGCAGCGTACACGATCCGATGTTTGTCGTAGATTTCGACTTCGTAGGCGATGGCCGACGGGTCCAGGCCCTTTGCCCATTCGGCCTGAGTATCGCCATCACCGAGTCTCAATTCCCATGCCAGCGTTGGCGTCGTCGTCTTGCTGACAGCATGCCATTCGTCGTTCTTGGCAGGCACTACCGTCGCCGTTTCCTTCGGCCGTAACTCGGACTGGACGTTGACTCTCTCATACAATTCGGCGGCAATTTCGCGTCCGAGGTAATGGCGGGAAAATGCCGAGAAATCATGCCAGGCTTCATTGTTGTTCTTGGTCCAGTTTTCGAGCTTATCCCTGTCCCGATAATTGACCAGGTGTTCGTACAAGGGTGCGCCGTCGGAAATTCGACTCATCACCGCGGTCGCGGACATCGTCAGGAAGGCCTCGTCACCCTGAACATCGATCAACGAGTCGGAGAACCTTACATACAAAATAGCATCCGTGTCTGCGGGAATCGGGGTGGTCGGTGCAAAAATTCTCGTGTCGAGAGTCGGGACTTCGCGAAGGCGCCAAAACACATCTGTCGCGAGTGCGTCATTGGACAGCGGCGCGCTCGCCGCTTCCGCCAGCTCTTTTGTCAGGGCATCACGAAATTCCTGCTCCTTCCGGCTCACTCCGCCTGACTTGCCGGAACCCCCGGTGGAGATACCAAAGATAGGAAACGACAGACCAACAGGGATACCGTAGATGTCCCTGACAACGCTCGGCCCTCCCCCCACCTGGATGCCACCACCGGACCCGCCGAGAGTTGGCTCCTGGTAGCTGCCGGCAACCCCGCTGCTGGCCAGCGTCGCGCCGGGCAGCACCACGATTTTCTTAACGGAGGAACGGTTTTCTTCCGACATGAGCGCGTTCAAGTCGCGGACTAGCGGCTCTACCTGCGGGGCGGGCTCCTTCGCGGCTGCCCAGACCGGCGCAAGAAGGACGGTAGTCACCAGCATAAGCAGCGCTCGCCAACTGACGAAGGATCGATTGTAATTGCCTGTTTTTGATAGATTTTTCATGCCGCCCTCTAGCGCTCAGGTAGGAGAATCTGGCGTGGATTGTAGCAATTTTCGTGTCGCCCGATGCTCTGCGCGCCAGGTCATCGAAATGAGCGCCATCGCGACGACGGTCGCGCCGGCAAGCAGCGAAAATCCTGCATTCCACCCTGCGGTATCGACGACGTAGCCAATGACAACATTGGCCGCTACGGCACCGCCCACATAGCCAAATAGACCGGTAAAACCCGCTGCCGTTCCCGCGGCTTTTTTCGGCACGAGATCGAGCGCTTGTACGCCGATGAGCATGATTGGGCCGTAGATGAAAAATCCGATGCCGATCAACATGGCAATATCCAGATTCGGGTTTCCGGGCGGGTTCTTCCAGTAAACAACGACGCACAGCAAGGTCAGCAGCAGGTAGCCGACCGACACCGGCGCACGCCTGCCGTTAAACCATTTGTCCGACAGCCAGCCGCACAGCAGCGTGCCGGGAATGCCCGCGAATTCGTAGAACGCATACGCCCAGCCCGATTGCTCAAACGAAAATTGTTTCACCTCGTTCAGATAGGTCGGTGCCCAATCCAATACGCCGTAGCGCACGAAATAAACAAAAGCATTTGCGATGGCAATGGTCCACAACAGTTTGTTGTTCAACACGTGTTCGAAAAATATGGCTCTGGCCGAAAGTTCTTTCTCGTGACTCTCGCCATAGTCAAAGGTCCTGGGAAAATCCTTGCGATGATGTTCTATCGTTGGCAGGCCTTCAGACTGCGGTGTGTCGCGCACGAGCAGAAAAACCAGTAGCGCGGCGGCCAGCGAAAAGAAGCCGTGTACATACAGAATGGAGTGCCAGTCCGCGAACATCGCCATGGCCAGGATGGCTATTGGACCGACCATTCCTCCGCCAATATTGTGCGCGACATTCCAGATTGCCATTTTGGTGCCGCGTTCATTCGTCGAGAACCAGTGCACCATGACCCGTCCGCACGGCGGCCAACCCATGCCCTGAAACCAGCCGTTCATCAGCAACAGCAGGAACATGATGGTGACCGAGCTGGTCGCGACCGGCACCGTTCCCATGAAAATCATGACGAACGCGGAACATGTCAGTCCGAGTGTCATGAATGCACGGGCGTTGCTTCGATCCGATACGCTGCCCATGATGAACTTGGACAGGCCGTAGGCGATCGAAACGCCGGACAACGCAAAGCCGAGATCCGTTTTTGAATAGCCGAGCTCGATGAGATACGGCATCGCGAGCGTGAAATTCTTTCTTACCAGGTAGTAACCGGCATAGCCGAGGAATATGCCGATAAACACCTGCAGTCTCAGGCGGCGATAGGTCGCGTCGACTTTGCCGGCGGGCAGCAGCTCGCGGTGGGCTGCCGGCTTGAGAAATCCGATCACCTTTGTGACTCAACAAATCTCACTGTCAAATCCGGAAAATCGGTGAACACGCCATCGACACCGACGTCATCAAAGAATATTCGCAGAAAATCGTCGTAGTCTTTCGCGAAAGGCGGCATCTGGTTTCTTTCCCGGCGAAAGGTATAGGGATGAACCTGTAAACCGGCGGCATGAGCGTATTCCACGAGCTTCGTCACTGTGAAGTCTGATGCGGTGAAATCGGGAGCAATAAGGAGAAAAATGGACGGACCGATGCCGTCGGCGTACGCGGCAAGCTTTTGCATCCCGCTCTCACTCAACATCCAGCGATAGTACTCCGTCGTATCCATTAGCTGGATCAGTCGCAGCGACATGCCAAGCGGCGGCATCAGCTCATCGTGTATGCGCTGTAGCTCCTTGAAGTCAAAACACTGCAGAAAGAGCATGTCTGACTTCTCGTCGTAACCGTAGTGTTTCAAGACGGCAAGCGTCGCGCTGGAAATATCCTTGCCCTCCTCGCGATGGAATACGGGGCTCTTGATTTCCGGGTACAGGCCGACCGATTTCCCGGTGGATACATTGAGCCCCTGAATGAGCTCTATTTCCTCAGCGAAAGTGTGTACCCGGAAGGACGACTTGCCCATCGGGAAACGATTTTCGAATACGGGGGTGGCAACTCCGCCTTTCAGCTCAAAGCGTTCGACGACTGACAACTGCCGGATCTCGTCCAGGGTAAAGTCGATGGCATAGAATCTCCCATCGCTGCGGCTAC
>JALHUQ010000306.1 GCA_022866645.1 Woeseiaceae bacterium
ATGGCATGCCGGAATTCGACATACATCGCGCGTATTGCAAGGCAGTCAGTCTTACGGATCCGGAACTGCCCTATCGAAACATCGTCGCACTGAACCGGCACGGAGCGGTCTTGCACTATACGGATCTGGATCGAAAGGTACCCACCGAGCTGTGCTCTTTCCTCATTGATGCCGGCGCACAGGTGCACGGCTATGCATCTGACATCACGCGTACCTATTCATACGGTCATGAACGATTTCAGGACCTCATTGACCGCATGGAGACCCTGCAAGAGGACATCGTCAGCCAGGTTCGTGCCGGCATTGACTATCGTGAGTTACACATCACTGCGCACAAGCTGCTGGCAGAGGTTCTGGTGGATGCCGAGCTCGCTAAAGGGGACCCGTCAACGTTGCTTGAGACCGGCGTGACATCGGCTTTCTTTCCTCACGGCCTGGGCCACTTGCTCGGAATTCAGGTTCACGACGTCGGGGGCTTCATGGAAAATGAATCCGGCACCACTATCGATCCACCCAGCGGTCATCCGTATTTGCGGCTAACCCGGGTGCTGGACGAGAACATGGTATTGACGATTGAGCCGGGCCTGTACGCCATCGATATGTTGCTCGAAAATCTGCGTGGCACAGCGGCCGAACATCACGTCAACTGGGGTACGGTCGATTGGTTACGCCCGTACGGCGGAATTCGAATAGAAGATAACGTTCGTGTGATGGTTAATGGCCGGGAGAATCTGACTCGCGACGCTTTCGATCAGCTTTGAGTTTCGCCTTGACCTTCGCACCCTTGCGCTCAAGTATTGGCCTGACGATACGATTGAGACCAGGGAATAAGTACATAATCGTCGTAAGCAGCCCACTGAGTCTGGGCATGGATTGTTCGCGCAGATTGTTGCTGCATAAATCCAACACCGCCTGTGCGACCTCGTCAGCCGTACTAATGGGTTGCGAGAACGTCAGATCTGAGGTTGCGTCGATATCGGCCATAATGAATCCGGTATCAATGGGCCCGGGTGACACAACGGCAAGTTTGATATTGCTGTCGGCCAGCTCGATGCCTAATGCATACGTAAACGCACGCAGGCCAGCTTTGCTGGCGGCGTAAGCCGCACTCCCCGGAATCGGCGCCCGACCCGCCAATGAACCGACATTGATGATCGCGCCACCGCCCGCTTCGCGCAGATAGGGCAACGCGATACGGCTCAATATAATGGGGGCCTTGAGGTTGACGTCGATGATCGTACCAAGATCTACTGCCTCGACGTCTTCAACGTTGCCGCGCTTGTGATAGCCGGCATTGTTGACGAGTACATCGATCCTGCCAAATTCAAACGCCGTTTTCTTGAAAACGTCAACACAAGCATCTGCATCCGACACGTCCATCACGAAGATCTCTACTCGTGTCCTGGATCGTAAGTCCTCTGCAATAGCTTCAAGTTTCTTTTTGCTGCGCGCGACCAACATCAGGTTGGCGCCGGCTTCGGCAAACATGCGCGCGGTTGCTGCACCCACGCCCTCGGATCCGCCCGTGATGATCACGGTCTTGTTGTTGAATATCATGCGCGAATTCTAGCAGTTTAGAAGCCGATATAGCCCTTGATCTTCTTCCACCAGTTGGACTCCCAGCCGTAGACATCCAGCTGGTCGGCATTCAGCGTAGCGACAGGCATCGTTGTGTCGGGACGGATAGGCTCGTTGGCAGCGACGTCGCCAGGACGAAGTTCGAATCTGCCGTTCCTTTTGTCACGCGCTTCGGTGTAGCCGTCGACTGCCAGACTCAGGTAGGGCAGAACGTCGTCATCGACGATATCGTCAAGGAAAACCGCGTCCGGGTCGAACGAATCCTTGGTCAGAATGACGCAATCATCAAATGCTTTGTCGTTGCTAATGGGACTATCCCCGGTATCTGGGTTGAAGATAACTGTAGAAGTATTTGTCAATAATCACTGTGAGACGACTCACAAATGCGAGATTGTTGTACACCACTGTGTCGGCTGGAGTGATCCCACTATTTCTATATAAATCAATAACATGCAATCTACCGAGAGATTTCTGACCGTGCTTTTCGTTGTCACGCTCCTTTAAACACGCATAAAAAAAAACCGGGCCTGGCGCCCGGTTTCTGGTCAAACTGTGTGCAGAGCTCCATTACTCGCTGGCCACTGCCTCTGGAGCCTTGTCCGTCAGCATGACTATCGCCATAGGCGCGTTGTCGCCCGGACGTGGTCCGGTCTTCAGGATACGCAGATAGCCGCCAGGTCGCGCCTTGCATCGAGGGCCGATCTCTGTGAACAGCTTGCCTACAACTTCTTTGTCGCGCAGGCGATTGAAGGCGAGACGGCGGTTGGCAACACTGTCTTCCTTCGCAAGCGTAATCAGAGGCTCTACGACGCGGCGCAGTTCCTTTGCTTTCGGTAACGTCGTCCGAATCGTTTCATGCCTGATCACGGAC
>JALHUQ010000307.1 GCA_022866645.1 Woeseiaceae bacterium
AATGGTCCAGCGAAGACGCCGCCTGGACCGTTGCAACGCAGGATACGGACAGCGACGAAATCGTCACGATTCGCTGCAACTTTCTTCTCATGTGCTCCGGCTACTACAACTATGAGCAGGGATACCTGCCCGAGTTCAAGGGGCGAGACAGCTTCCGGGGCGAGACCGTACATCCGCAACACTGGCCTCCCGGCCTCGACTACCGCGGCAGACAAGTCGTCATCATCGGTTCGGGCGCGACCGCAGTGACACTGCTCCCGGAGATGGCTAAGGAGGCCGAGCACGTCGTGATGCTGCAGCGCTCGCCCACTTACCTGGCCTCGGCACCGGACACCGATTGGATAGCGAGGCTGTTGCAATGGCTGCTGCCGGAAAAGACGGCCTATTCGATCACCCGCTGGAAGAACATTCAGTTCCAGCGCTGGATCTACCATCGGACCCGCACGGCGCCGCAGAAAATTCGCAAAAAACTGCTGAAGATGGCGCGCAAGGAATTGGGGAAAGGCGTCGACTTCGACAAGCACTTCGTACCGCGCTACGACCCGTGGGACCAACGCCTCTGTCTCGTTCCCAACGGCGATTTCTTCCACGCGATCCGCGACGGTCGTGCGTCTGTCGTCACCGATACCATCGCCGAGTTCACAGAGAACGGCATACGCCTCGAATCAGGGGAAGAACTTCCGGCCGATATCATTGTTACCGCGACCGGACTCGATCTTTGCGTGCTCGGCGATGTAGAGATCAGCGTGGACGATCAGCCAGTCGACATCGCCAGGACGTTTTCGTACCAGTCGATGATGTTCTCCGATGTGCCGAACCTGGTTTCGACATTCGGCTACATCAACGCATCATGGACGCTGAAAGCCGACCTTACGGCCGAGTTCTCCTGCCGCGTGCTCAATCACATGAGCGATACGGGCATGCGCCAGTGCACGCCACGCTTGCGAGACTCCGAGCGCGACATGGCCGGCAAAAACTGGATCGAAAGCTTCTCGTCGGGCTACATCCAGCGAAAGACGCACCTTCTGCCGAAGCAGGGAGACCAGCCGCCCTGGGTCAATACGCAAAACTATGCGCTGGACAAGAAAACCATTGGTGAGGGCCCGCTGGCGGATGGTTTCCTGCAGTTCACTAACCCGTCTTAGCTGGTGTTTGTTTGCTCACTTTTTGTTGATCGTCATTTCGCGATTGGAATTGTTTCTATGTGCTTTTCGATTGCAGCAGTGACATTTGAGTGCATCGGCAGGTCGTGTTTAAGTTTCGGCCAAACGGTTCGGAATCGTTCAACGGTTTCATGCGCGGTATCTAGCATTAGCTTTTCTGGCAACCTTGCCTTGTTGGCAAAATATTTTATTGAGTCTTCGCTAATATCTGCCATCTTCTTGGACTTACCGAAGTTGAGCGCCAATTTCCCATCAACCGGATATGGAATTGTTGAGACGAAGTCGTAGGCCGGTGCAAGTGCTGGTGTTCGCCTATCTGGATATATGAGTGACCAATTCTTTAGATGCATATCGGCGTTCCCTATAAGGACGTTGAATATAATTCTTCTTAGGAACTCCACCACGCCTTTTTCTCCGACTTCGACCGATATGACTTCTGCAACATTTCGGTAACTTGCGTTCTGATATTTTGCTTCTGGGAAAATGCCGAATACCTGAGCGAAATCTTCAATATGTATGCCGCTGTTTTCTTCATCTCGATCAAATCGTTTGATCGCAAAAGTATGGCCTTTGACCGCGTCCATTCCACTTGGCAGTCCCGATATAGTCTTTGTTTCTATTAATTGAATGTCTGGTACATCAATACCGATCTCTCGCGCGAGCAGCATCATCGAGTATTCGTTCTCGGGAACTCCTTCGAACTTCGTGGATGGTAATTTTACGATCCACGATCCGCCAACTCCCTTGACCGGGATTGTTAGTCCACCTGTAGCATCGTTCACTGCCGGGAATTTTAGTTGAACGCCAGCAATAGAGAACCTGAGCATTTTGTCTTCTCTTTCTTGCTTTTCGAGTTCGTCTTCATTCTCATTTATGTCGGGCAATGATCGTCTATCATCGGGGACGATCTTGAGAGCCCCAGGAAGATCTTGGCCGAGCACCCAGAGCAAGAAGAACTCTCGCGCTGATTTCACTCCGGCTCGTTCTGCCAGATAGTCTCGCATTGTTCCTTCGGGCAACAGATTCGAGAAAAAATGTGGCACCTTCGTTGTCGTTGGAGGTACGTCGGTAATTAGCCCGCCTGTTGTTGCCTCCTTAAATGAGAGACTCAGCGTCGCCCGATTCGAATCAGCTATGTACGATTCCGTGAATGCGAACAATGTTTTGTCGCCAGGCAAGAGCGTCAGCGTTCCAATCTGATCGCCATGCAGCAGTACATCAAGTACGGATAAGTCAGCCATTGTCTTCTTCATCATCGGCGGGTAGTTGATAGGCCGGCCTGGCGCTTAACGTGACTTCGGGAAATTTGATTGCGTGAACAGTTTCGTTTCGTATTTTGGTCAATACACTGTTTAGTCGTCGAATGGAGTTTTCCACCTCGGGATTTAGTGTGTAGGGTTTGAGTGACTCCCATTGTTTTCGAAATTTGTCCATTTGACGGGCAACTTTCTTCAATCTTTCTAGCGAATCATTTGGGAGCTGTATTCGATTCAACTCATCGGCAGTTCGTAGCATTTCTTGTAACGCTTTAAGATTCGGTTGTATCGTCAGCAGCCCCTCTGCCGATCTTTTTAGTCTCCGTATCGTTCGCCCTTCGGGACTCGATTTTGCTAGTACTGGATTTTTCGATTCGCCGGAAGTGCGAATTAAGCTTTGAACGGCTGGAAGAGCTTTCTTTGGCACAAGGACGAGCTCTAGTTCAAGTGCGCGAGCCAATTCACTCAGACTGGATAGCTTTAGATCGACGGTAGCGTTTTCGATTCTCGAGATGTGGCTTTGTGGCAACCCAACCTTGTCACTCAACTCTCGTTGGGAGAGTTGCTTGTTTTGTCTTGCCGTTTTTAGTGTGCCAGCTATTTCTTCAAGTGAATAAGGCATTTGATGCACTCAAGTATATAAATTGTACCGCTCGATATAGAGAACTATATCATGAGTATAAAAATCGGTAACTAGTTTATATAGTTTAATACATATTGATTACTATTATATATACTTGAGCATATCAATATTGGTCGATGGAACAGTGTATGACGTCAGCGGCGCGGAAGGGAGACCAGCGGACGAGCGAACGTGCCCTTTTCACTTTCGTACCGGCCGGGGTGTCGTGGGCTCGGACTCAATCTCATGGCGCACTTGCGCATAGGCCATCATCACCAAAGAGTGCGCAGCGACTGAGTCAAACAGCGTGACCTTCATGGCTGTGATATGGACAAGATTTTATTTCACGGTCACGACGATCTTGCCAACCGCGTGTCCTTCGTCGAGGTGATCATAAGCTTCCGATACTCGGCTCATCGGAAACGTGCTATCGATAACGGGCCGAATCGATTGATCATCGATCAGCGCACTCAATTCCGACAATTGT
>JALHUQ010000308.1 GCA_022866645.1 Woeseiaceae bacterium
ATGGGCGTCAATAAACTTTCTTTGCCGCTACTGGCGAGCGGCATTGGTGGCGGGCAAATGGTCGTCAGGCTCAGTCATCCGGACAGTGAGCAAATGTTCGTGATCAACTTGCCGGTTGACGGCTAACAGGATGTCGATAGCACTTCGCTTGGTGCGAGACAGTTTGGTGAAAAATGATGGATAGAATGAAATTTAGAGTAGTCGCATTTTCCTTGTCGCTGGCATTGACTGGCAGTCAATGTTGGGCCGACGACCCTACAGAATCGGAAGCAACGATTCGCTTAATGGGCAATGCGGAAGCGGCATTACCGGATGCCGTCACTAAAGAAATTAAGCTGCCGGCACATCTGCTTGAGGCGGACGAGGATGATCAGGTCGCTGCCGTCGAAAGGGCTGAGAAAGGCCTTGCCAAAGCGAATGAGCGTAATGAACACCGCGAAAATGGTCAGTCTCAAGCTGACGAAGCGCGCGAACGTGGCGCCGAGATGTCGGACAAGGCAAAGGAAAACCGCGAGAATCGTGGCCGTTCCGAAGACCACCCTACTCCGCCGGAACCGCCGAAAGGACCTCCCAATAACTAAGACTTCAGTGTGATTTACGCCCTCGAATCCGCTCCGGATTCGTGACATTGGTCACAAGCTGCATGCCCTGCCTTGTACATGAGGAAGGGCATTTGTTATTGATATTGCTGGTTTTTCCTCATAAACGGGCCGCAGACCGTCAAATGATCCTCCGCAAATACACAGTGTTCCTCGCTGCGTTGCTCTGCTTTGCGTACGCGACGCCGGCAGTAGCAGACACGGACTGGGCGTCTGGAACGTCGGCATTTTTGGCCGGTGACTTCTCCGCTGCTTTGCTGTATTTCGAAGCGGCCAGAGACGGCGGGCTGGCGGGTCCGGCCGTGCATTACAACATTGCCGTGTGCCAGTTTGAACTCGCCGATTACGCTAATGCTCGCGACACCTTCCAGTTAATCGCCCAGCGCTTTCCCGAGATGCGTGGACTCGCCGAATACAACATCGGCCTGGCAGAGCGACGCCAGGGAAATGTGCTCGCAGCACAGCGGAACTTCGTCAGCGCCTATCGGCACACCGACGACGAGAAAATCAAAGCATTGGCAGCGTCGCAGATAACCGAACTTGACAATTCGATACCGGCTGGCTGGTACGGGTCGGTCGGAACGCGGCTCGGATACGATGACAATGTCGCCTTGCGCGACAGCCTCGGACTTCCGGCCGGCGTCAGTGCCGAAAGTCCTATGGCTGATCTCTACGCTAACATCCGGGCACCGCTGCCCGGCATTTCAGGTCTGGCGGCAGATGGCAGTCTCTATCTCGTCACCTACCCGGACGCTGACGATTTCGATCAAACTGAAATACGCCTCGGAATTGTCCACGACTGGCACGGCGGCGACTGGCGTATCGGCAGCGGAATTTACCGGGTGATCGGCACGCTGGGCGGATCAGGATTCAATGAAGAAACCGGCCTCGACGTTCGCACAACTCGCTACCTTGACGACGAATCTTCACTCGAATTCCGCCTCCGCTACGATGAGATAAGAGGCGCCAGTTCTTCATTCGATGGGATAGACGGATCGCGGAGCCGCGTTGACCTCGCCTACCGCCGCTACGGCGTTGTTCATGACCTGTCGGTCAGGCTGGGTATCGAGACGAATAATCGGTTCGACCCCTTTGTTTCGCCAACCAGGCAAGGCGCTCGGGTTGACTATCGGTATCGTTTCAGCGAAGTGTGGGATGTCGACTCGTCACTGTCCATCCGTAACAGCAAGTATGACGATATTTCGATTCCGCGTAGCGAGGATCTGATTTCGGCCTCTCTCGGCGTGACCCGGTCGTTCGGGGATATCTGGCTAATCAACGCGACTTACCAGTACTCGAAGAATGACTCTTCGGATCCGGTTTTTTCATATGACCGAAATCAGCTGTCTGCGGGATTCCTGCGCCTCTTCTAATTCACTGAGATTATGTTCACTCGGCGCAACCTGCGTCACAAAAACTTCGTTATTTCCTCACTGACATTAAAAACCAAGTTTGCCGGTGGTGGCGTTAATCCATGAAGTCTAGGAACTGCGGAGGACCAGAGTGGTGCTGCCGCCGGCACTATTTGGGCGATACAGGAGGCCAGAGCAAGCCTCAGTCACTCAGGTGACGGTTATCCAGTTCGCGGTTCGTCGCGTCAAATTCCTGCCGTAGCGACGCCATCTCGGCAAGCAATTGATGCTCTGACGTCTCGTCGTCTATGGCCTCAAGTCGAGCGCAAAGAGCCGCCATGCGCTCAGCTCCGATTTGGCTGCAAAGCCCCATGAGCCGATGCGCCTGCCGCCGCACAGAGCCCCAATCGTTTTGCTCAACCGCCGCCTCCAGCTCGCGGATCCAGCCGGGCATTCGATTCAGAAACTGGTCAGCAAGCTCACCGAACAGGTTACCGTCACCGGAACCAGCGATCTTGCTGAGCTCCTCAACGATAACCGTGTCCAGGACCCGATCACCAGAAGACCGGCGTTGGACGCGACTGAGACTCATCGCTTCCGAATCGCCGCGAGTCGCTGTCTTGTATATGACACGTTGCAGCGACGCGGCGAGATCCTCGATAAATATCGGCTTGCTGAGGAAGTCGTCAACGCCGGCATCGAAAGCTTCCTTTTGATCGTGCGCCGTGACATTGGCCGTCAGAGCGACAATCGGCGTGCGTCGATTATCCGTTTCGTGCTCTCGAATAATCCGCGTCGCTTCGTTGCCGCTCATGCCCGGCATTTGCGAGTCAATCAGGATGGCCGCGTATTCACCATTCCTGCTCACTTCAATCGCCTGCTCGCCGTTAGCTGCGAGATCAACGACGAAGCCGAGTTGCTCAAGCATACGTTGCGCCACGATCTGATTGACATCGTTATCGTCAACAACAAGAATCTTCTGCCCCGCCCACTCAAGATCATCAATCGATGTCCGTTGTATCCTCCGCGCATCTTCTTTTGCAGAACGATGCTCTTCTAAAGCCTGCGCGTCGCCCTCTCTCAGAAGGACGGTGAACCAAAAGCGACTGCCCTTGCCGACTTCGC
>JALHUQ010000043.1 GCA_022866645.1 Woeseiaceae bacterium
GCCTTTGGCGGCGGCCGCTTCGGCGAGAACGACGTCCATCGGCGCGGCACTGGAGAAGGTGTCCCTGCGAATTCGCGATCCGGTAGTAACTATTTCCTCGATTGGCGCCTTATCAGCCTTGGCGTCGGCATCCTGCGCCATGACTGCCGATGCGGGCCACAGCGCTGCTACGACCGCAGCAGCCAGCGGAGAAATTACCGGAAATATTTTTTTATCAGCGGAATTTTTATCAGCGGAATCCATGCGACGACGATCGGTTTTCTTCATGAAAATGCTCCCCAGCCCCTGCTCAAAGGATTTACATCAGTCACGATCCCCAAATTAAATCAGCGCTTGGGCTCGCAAGTTTCCGTTAAGTCAATACGTAATAAAACGTAGATTTATCGGTATTTATCATTATCGCTGTGAGACTAATACAGATCGCCAGCAAATTCCAATGCCATTTTCGCGCGACCGAATGGTCAAATTGAGAATAATCTGCAACGATGCCGCCCTTAACCCTTGCAACAGCTCGACGCTATTTCACATCATGAACTTTTCTGGCAACTTCTCTCATATCGGAAACGTCGATCTTGCCGAGCTAAGAAAGCTCGTCCTGAATTTGACGGAGATACAATGGGATAGCTTTTCGACTCGCCAGAACGTCTACGAAGTCCATCAGCACACGAAAACGATCGGCCTGGTCTATGACCTCGATTTTCGCCACAGCCATCCGACGCGATTGCCAACATTGCAGATCTTCGAGGCAGCGCTGCGCCCGACTCTTTGGATGATTGCAGATCATTTCGAGAAGACCGAGACCGGCCAGCAACTCGTCAAGGAAAACAATCTCGGCTATTTCATTCGCGCATCGCTGGTACGACTTGCCGCGGGCTGCAGCATTGCAGAGCACCGTGACATGAATTTTTCGCTCACACATTCTCATCGCATCCACCTGCCCATCATTACGAACGAAGATGTTTGGTTTACCGTTGGTGGTGAGTCGATCAACCTGAAGGAAGGCCAGTTGTATGAAATCAACAACCGGCGACTTCACTCGGTGCACAACAAGGGCGGCGAAGATCGCGTCCACCTGATACTGGATTATGTGTTACCAGGCGAACAATGCTGCTGCGCCGCGAAGCAGCATCCGGATACACGATGTAGTCCACAGGCCTGCTTTGATACGGTGCTTCTGAAGATTCCTTGCACCTGCCACCCGGAAACCTGAGCCGGTATAGCCCATGGTCTTAACGGGTCGTTGGGTAATCCTGCATTCCGACGACGTGTTTCAACCACTCGTCATGAGCTGGCAGTATTGTGGGCGCAAGTTGCAGCCGCCTCGCGATCCCGGGTTGTACGCGTGACGAGGGCCTCGCCGAACCAAACCATTGGTCGCATTCTGCTTTTAGAAAATCCATGCCGTACAAAATGGCTTCGTAGCTGGACAAAGTGAATATGCCAGCGGTGTCCACAGGACTTCTGTGATCGCCGGCCAAGCCGCCCGATTGCAACGGAATATCCGGCTGGCCGGGGAAAAACTGGTCCTCGAAGTCGGCCAGCGACGGCGGCTTGATTCGCCAAAACGCCAGCTTGGCTTTCAACCTGTCGTTGATTCGCTCAGGTCGTTGCACCTCTCGCCAGAAATCCGTATCGGTACGGCGCGTCAGGCAATAATGCAAATTGATGAAGTCCAGAACCTCGTAAAATCGATTCGCCATGATGCGATTGAAGCGAAACGCCAGTGCTTCCATGTCACCGCGATAGGGAAAGTGTTCGGTCGTCATGACGGCCGCGAGGTCGCTTAGGTAAAGACCGGTAGACTCGAGGGGCTCGATGAACCCGGCCGAAAGGCCTATAGCAATGCAGTTCTTCACCCAGGATTTCGCCCTATGGCCCACCTTGAACGGCACCAGGCGCGCCGGAAACTCATCCGCCAGCGGGCCGATAAAAGCACGTAGCTCCTTTTCGGCGTCATCTTCACTGATGTATTCGCTACCGTGCACGTAACCCCACGCGCGTCGGGTTTGCAGCGGAATCTCCCAAATCCAACCCGACGACACGGCAGTTGCCAGTGTATTCGGCCGAACATAACCCGGGTAATGGTGTTCGTACGGCACCTGGATGGTCAGTGCACGGTTGCAGAGCTGCCACTGTGAGCAATCCACCCACGGCACGCCGAGCTTCTTCTCGATCAGCAGGCCGGCGAATCCGGTGCAGTCGATAAACAAGTCTGCCTCAATGCGTATCCCTTTTCGGGTATGCACTGCGCCGATATCGCCATTCTCTGCCATCTCGATATCAGTGACGTGATCAAGGTAGTGGTGCACGCCGCGCGACGTCGCAATTTCGCAAAGATAGTCGGCGAACTTCAATGCGTTCATGTGAAACGCATAGGTAAAGCGTGCGCCAATGTTTTCCTGGCCCAGGGTTTTGGGGGCAAGGCATGCATCGCATACCACGGGTTGCGCTGAAATGGTTTCAGAAAACGGGATGGACCGATCGCTCATCAACCAATCGAGCGCCGATGTGTCGACCGGACCCGGGCGATATCGACCAAATGCGTGATAGTAGGATTCACCCTGGCCGTCCAGCCAGTTAACGTATTTGATTGCCTGCTTATAAGTACCGTCGACGCGCTTCAGGAATTCGATTTCGTCGATGCCAATTGCCGAGAGAATATGATTGATACTCGGAATGGTCGCCTCACCAACGCCTATGCGGGGTACATCGGGAGACTCGATCAGACTGATATCTACCGGGTCTTGCCCAGCGCCGTTCAAGACCGCATCCAGGTAGGCGGCGGTCATCCATCCGGAAGAACCACCGCCGACGATGAGAACTCGTCTTGACGACATCAGGGTTTCATCCTCACTGAGCTCTCATAATCGGGCATACCGCAAAACTCCTGCAACCAAACCTCATGCGGTGGCAACTTCTGTTTCGCCAACATTAGACGCTCAACGACATGCCGAACGACAGCTGCGTCCGGACGCTCCGGTCCATACCACTCATCACATTCTTTCTTTAGGAAATCCATGCCGAACAGGATGCATTCATAGTCCTGATAATCCCACAGGCCAGCCGTGTCAACCGGGCTCCGGTAGTCACCGGGCAAATCATCCGGTCGCAACCGCACATCGGGTTGACCGGGAAAAAACTGATCCTCGAAGTCCGACGGCGTTGGTCGTTTGATTTGCCAAAAATTAAGCTTGGCTTGCAGCCGGCCGTTGATGCGTTCGGGCCGCTGTGCTTCAAGCCAGAATTTTGTGTCCGTGCGGCGGGTCAGACAGTAGTGCAAATTGTTGAAGTCCAGAATTTCGTAGTAACGATTCACCATGATGCGGTTATACCGATAGGCTAAGGGCGCGATTTCGTCGCCAAGCGGGAAGTGATCAACCAACATCGCTGCCGCGAGATCAATCATGTAGAGGGCGGTAGGCTCCAAAGACTCGATCGAGCTGCTCGCGCCACCTATTGCAATGCAGTTTCGCACCCAGGCATTCTGCCGATGCCCGGTCTTGAAATGAACTAACGTGCTGGCAAGTGTATCCGCATGTGATCCCTCGATGGCCCGTAGTTCCTGTTCCGCCTCGTCGTCGCCAAGGAACTCACTGGAATATACATAGCGTAGCGAACGAGCGTCTTGTAACGGAATGTCGCTGACCCAGCCCGCCGACAAAGCAGTCACCGTTGTGTAGGGATGTACGTAGCCTGGATAATGTTGCTCGTAGGGGACGTTGATTGACAACGCTCTGTCGCAAACGAGCGATTGTGAACAATCCACCCAAGCGACGCCCAGCTTCTTGTCACTCAGCAATGCCTGGGAACCCGTGCAATCGATAAACAGGTCTGCCTCGAGACGCTGGCCACTTTTCGTCCGCACTGCAGCGATGTCACCGGATTCCGCCAATTCTATGTCAATCATACGATCGCAATGATGAACTACGCCGGCAGCCGCCGACAATTCACGTAAGTAGCTGGCGAAGCGTGCTTCATCAACGTGCAACGCATAGCTTAGTGCCGAACCAAAATCCGAGCGACCCAACATCAGCGGCGCCAGATTCATCTCACACAACTGCGGTTGTGCGGATACGGTCTCGGCGAACGGCACTGAGCGATTGCTCCTCAACCAATGCTGCGCTGATCTGTCGACCGAGCCCGGGCGCTGCATACTGAACGTGTGGTAGAAATACTCGCCCGAATTGCTTAGCCAGTTGACGAATTTGCTGGACTGTCTGAAGGTGGCGCCGACGCGGCGCATGAAGTCCCGCTGATCGATTCCCAGTATTGCAAGAAATCGAATGATGTCGGGAGTGGTTGCCTCGCCAGAAGTAATACTCGGAGCTTCCGACGATTCTATCAGGCTAATGTCAGCGAACTTTCGCCCGTCTCTGTTAAGTACTGCATTAAGGCGCGCCGCCGTCATCCAGCCGGCAATCCCACCCCCAACTATCAATACTTTTCGAGTCACCATTTGAACAGTAGCCTATCACGCGCTTTTTCCCGAGCCTCCCAAAAAGTCAACAACACCTTACCGGATCAGTCTTATACTAAGCTCGTGGGCGCGCCCCGATTTTTGCTGCAGGAGCTATTTTATGCCGAGGATTGTTGTAAAAGAAGACAACCTCAACGAACTGAACGAAAACTTCGTCCAGAATCGTCTGCTCGAGCCGATTTTTTTGAACAGCGTGCCGAAGTGCGGCACGCATCTCGTTCGCAACGTGATGCGCATGTTTGTGCCGGTCGACCAGCAGTACCATCCGGCCTTTATTCAACACGCCGTATTGCGAAAACATCAGCTCGCATTTTCCCAAATGATGCCGCACCTTAGCTGGGGTCACTTACTTTTTTCGGACGACGCCTCGGTTCTTCTGCGTCATGCTCATCACATTGTGCAAGTAAGGGATCCTTACGATTGGGTTTTGGCGAGGGCGCGATTTTTTTTGTCGGATACGTTTCAGGGTTCGCTTGAACACTTAAAAGGCGGCAATGCCTCAATCGACGAAGTCATTAACATGATGATTTTTGGAATTCATGGCAAGGCGCCATCGCTCAACGAAATTTTCACGCATAACGCGGTCTCCTGGATGTGTACAAAAGTAAAAATACTAAGGTTCGAGGAGCTGCTCCGAAATGTTAGAAATCTGGGTACAGAAGAAGCCGAAACATTCTTTTCGCAGTTACTGAGGGACTGCGGTATTAATGAACTGCCGGACGATTGGCGGGAACGTATTCGTTTGGGTTCGGATCGCGATCAAAGCGGTACCGCTCGCGAGAACCTCGTCGGCGGAGGAAAACTGGATGTACCGGACGAGCTAACCGACGCTCAGAAAGATCTGGTCAACTACGCAGCGCCGGGTTTGAGGCGGATTCTCGGTTACGAATGATTATCACAGATCGCTTCGTCTTCATCCATCTGCACAAGACGGGCGGGCAAACGCTTAATGACGTCATCACGCGGTGCGTGCCGAACCATAAGGTCGTTGGCTATCACCTCCCACGTACCGAAGTGCCGCCCGGGTCGCGTCAGCTACCCATCGTCGGCCTCGTTCGAAACCCCTGGGACTGGTACGTATCGTGGTACGCCTTCAACAAGAAACCCCAGATCAGGAATCCCTTGTTCAACATCGTCTCCGATGGCGGCAGCGCCGGCTTCAAAGCGACAGTCACGAACCTGATTAATCTCGGCGCCGAACACAGCGAACGGCGGCGCAATGACCTGATTTCTTTGCTGCCCGACTCTTTGGACGGCAATCGTGGCGTCGGTCTAACCAAAGCCAGCGTTCACGAGTTATCGGCCAGTAGTGACGGTTATTACTCCTGGCTATTCGGGAGGATGCTTGGGCGTGAGCCAGATGATCAGACCTTGATCGGTCGCTTCGAGAATCTGCAAGAAGACTTCCTCGCCATTATGCAGCAACTGAATGTTAGTGAAATAGCGGCGTTACGTGAGGCACTGCAGCAGCGGGAACGCAAGAACGTTTCGCGGCACAGTCACTACTCGCACTACTACGATGATGAACTTCGTGATTTGGTAAACCGGCAGGACGGAAGTCTGATCGAAAGATTCGAATACCAGTTCAAGAATGTTAAGCCGCCGGGCCTGTCGTATGAGTTCCCCGCGGACACCTATACCAACATGCAACAGGACTTTCGAAAACTGCTAGGCAGGGAAAATAACTTCCTGCAACTGCGCAGCGACTTCGATATCACCGCTATTCGCGAGAAAGTCGAGCAGATACCGGCTGAACAATGGTTGCAATCAGAGCGGGAGCGACTATTCGCCGTGCATAAAGATACCCAGTCGTTGAAATTGGTGCATTTCGAGGACTACAAATTTCAGAAGCCGGAGTATCAAACGCTCTATTCCGATTTGGAAAATGAGCTCAGGCCGGTCGTCGACTACATCGCCGACTACTATCAGAACAACGGCTTCGTCGTGCGGATGATTCTGGCGAAGCTGCTCGCAGGTGGCAAGATACCAAAACACACCGATGCCGGTTTCTCTCTACTGAATTGCCATCGGATTCATGTGCCGATCATCACAAACGACGATGTTGCGTTTTCCGTAGGAGGCGAAGAAATCAACATGCGAATCGGTGCTTTCTGGGAAATCAACAACGCAACAGTTCATGGCGTGGAAAATCGCAGCGGCGCGGATCGCATCCATCTTATCGTGGACTGGATGCCCAACCCTGCGAGCAAGTCAGAACAAGAAGTGCTGACCGCGGATCTGCTCGAGGGGGCCAAGAGCATCGCGGCCAACGAGGAAATGCTCAACACGATGGTCGGGCGAGCCCATCAACTGTATCGGTCCGGCGACGCTGTTAAGGCCGAATCTTTGTATCGACAGGTGCTGAACTTCGATGAAAATCATGTGCTTGCGAATAATTTACTGGGCTTGTTGTGTCTCCAAAAGCAACGGCCAGGCGAAGCCGTTTCATTCATTGAAAAGGCGCTGAGCGTTTCGCCGAAGGATGCACAAGCCCACGCCAATATCGGCATTGCTTACCGGAACCTCAACCAGCTGGAGCACGCTGCCAGGCATTTTAGGGAATCATTGTTACTGGAGCCGAACAATGCCGAGCCCTGTAATAATCTGGGCGGCGTCTTCATGGCCCTTGGCCATGTCCGCGATGCCTCCATTTGTTTTAAGCGGGCGCTGACTATCGAACCCGGTCTTGCCGAGGTGCATTTTAATCTGGGCAACGCACTTATCCAATTGCAGGAATACGACGAAGCCATCCACAACCTGCAGCATTGTCTTCGGCTAAGGCCCGAGTTCGCCGAAGCGCAATCCAAACTCGCGCAGGCACAACAGGCAGTCAAGGGCGGATAAGGTATCGTTCCGCCAGCAACCAAACTTGGCTATCCAGAGCGCATCGCACTACGATACGCACTCAATATCAGGCGCAGGGGATCATGATGTCACCGAAGATTTGGGCCGCATTGGCGGCATTTACCCTCGTATGTGTGGCGGTCGGTCAAGCCGCTGCGCAAAACGACACCAGCAAACGCGTATTGACGACCGATGATTTACTCGCGATCAAATCAGTATCCGATCCGCAAGTCAGTCCTGACCGGGAGTGGATCGCCTATAGCGTTGAAAGTATCGATGTCGAAGCGGATAAGTCGTCGACCCAGATCTTCATGGTGTCCAAAGATGGTGGGGAAGTTGTGCAACTTACGGCGGACGACTATTCGGCATCGACGCCACGCTGGAGCCCCGACGGCCGCTATCTCGGTTTTCTGGCGGCCAAGGGCGACCCGGAAGTAGCGAAAACCCAGGTCTGGACGCTTGATCGTCGTGGTGGCGAGGCAAAACAATATTCCGCCATCGATCAGGGCGTCAAAGATTTCGCGTGGTCACCTGACGGCAAAAAAATGTTGCTCATGATCACTGACAAATCAGCAACTCAACTTGCGGAAGACGCAGCAAAAGAGGTCGGCGAGGAGGTCAAGCCCTTGCCCTATGTTATCGATCGCTTGCAGTTCAAGCAGGATGGTGTGCCCTACCTCGATCGAAGTCGTACTCATATCTACGTCGTAAATGATCGTGAGGCAGAAGCATTGCAACTCACATTCGGCGATTTCGACGATGCGCAGCCCGCATGGAGCCCGGATGGCAGCAAGATCGCATTTGTCAGCAATCGCACCGAAGAGCCCGACAGCAACGAAAATTCGGATGTCTGGGTTGTGTCAGCTGAAGGTGATTCTACAACTCGTGACGCCAAAAAAATCACGACCAATGAGGGTAGCGACTATTCGCCGGCGTGGAGCCACGATGGTCGCAATATTGCTTATGTGACAGTGACTGAGCCCGAGCTGATCTGGTATGCCACCAATCATCTTGCGATCGTGTCGGCTTCAGGCGGCAATCCACGAGTACTGACCAGCGATCTGGATCGAAATGTCGGCGGCCCGGTGTTCGCGCCCGATGATAAGTCTATTCTGTTTCGACTCGAGGACAGTGGCGAGCAGCATTTAGCGCAATTTGATTTATCGTCCGGCAACGTCAATCGACCGATAAAGGGAAATCTCAGCGTGTTGGACTTTTCACAAAACGAATCGGGCGATATCGCCGTACAGTTGAGTACGCCGCATTTGCCGCCGGAGTTATTTTTACTGACTGCAAACAAGCTCAGCCAGCTGACCCGGACGAATGAGGCGCTTCTGAGCGAGTTGCATTTGGCGGAAGTGAAGAACGTTCAGTTTGTGAGCAAAGATGGCACAGAGGTTGAGGGTTTCATTTTTACGCCACCCGACTATCGAGCCGGTCAACGCTACCCAACGATACTCAGACTTCACGGCGGGCCGGTGTCACAGTACGATTTTTCCTTCAATGCTGAGGCCCAATTGTTGGCTGCGAATGGATACGTGGTGGTGACCAGCAATCCACGCGGCTCGAGCGGCTATGGTCAAGTTTTTTCAGCCGCATTGTTTGCGAATTGGGGCGTACCCGATTTTGAAGATGTCATGTCGGCAGTCGATTACGCAATCGCAGAAGGCTATTCGGACCCGGACAGGCTTGGCGTGGGTGGTTGGTCTTATGGCGGGATACTGACCAACTATGTCATAACAAAATCGGATCGATTTGAGGGCGCAATCACGGGCGCCAGCGAA
Source organism: Woeseiaceae bacterium (assembly GCA_022866645.1). Taxonomy (GTDB): domain Bacteria; phylum Pseudomonadota; class Gammaproteobacteria; order Steroidobacterales; family Woeseiaceae; genus UBA1847. Next base: position 9,106 of record JALHUQ010000043.1, read on the forward strand.
GTGAATTACATCGCCAACTACGGTCACGATCACTATCAAAAAGTGTGGGAAAGTGAACTTGGACTACCGTGGGAAAACAAAGAGGTCTGGGAGAAGATTTCGCCGTGGGAAAATGTCGACAAGATCGTCACGCCGACGCTCGTCATGGGTGGAAAAGAGGATTGGAATGTACCGATTCAGAATTCAGAGCAACTATATCAGGCACTGAAGCGACGCGGCGTTGACACACAGTTAGTTGTTTATCCGGACGAGTCGCACGGAATTTCGCGTCCGAGTTTCAGAAAGGATCGGTGGGAGCGTTATCTTGCCTGGTACGACAACTACGTACGAGGACAATAATACCGAGGACTTTAGTCGATAGACCGTGCGTTACCGGGATTCGCCCACCATGTAGTTAACCGCCGCTTCGATCTCGGCATCAGAGAGATCAAGTCGACCGCCCTTCTCAGGCATATAGCCGGTCGCCCCGGCGAAACCCTGTAGCGCGTGTTGCGTCAGGATATCAGCGCCTTGAGCGATACGTTGCGCCCATTGTGCTTTGTCGCCGACCATCGGTGCGCCGCCGATGCCGGTACCGTGACAGGCAATACAAGCGGAGTTGTAAACCTGTGGTCCGGACATTGCCGTCGCGACAGGTTCTGGTTCGGCCGGCGTATCCACTGTCGGAGATAAGGATGCATGTTCTTCCCCGGCCAGATAAACCTGACCCAGCGGACGAATGCGCTCATAAATTGCGGCCTGATACTCCGCGCCATCGCGCACGTATATGCCCTGCGTCAAATCGGCCATCTTCATGGACACGATAAAAAACGCGAGTCCGAGGATGACGAGACCGCCTATAACGATGGAATACATATCAAAAAATTTCTGGTCCCGGCTCAACTGACTACTCCAGAGGTTCTGAGAAGGAAGGGTCGGACTGTGTGCCCGGCCGTGGCGGGCGATTATATAACATCAGTCGCCTGGGAACAGTGCTCTGACCGCAAGATGATACAAATCCTGAATTGGCAGCGCACTTACCGTTTCGGACACAGGCGTCGCTTGTTCCGCCAAAGGTCCCTGTGGCAGAGTGAGACGAAGGGGACGACGTGATTACCGCCACCAACTCAAGCGAGCCCTCAGCAAATAAAGAAACCGAGACCTATCAACGGGTAGGCCGTTTACTCGGGCCGGCAGTATTCGCACTGATGTTCGCCACCGAGCATAGTCAGGAGACTATGTCGCCGGAGGCCTGGCGCGTTGCCGCCGTCGGGCTGTGGATGGCTATTTGGTGGGCGACAGAGGCGATACCCGTATTTGTGACGGCCTTATTGCCGCTCACTGCATTCGATCCACTTGGCATCACGACGATTCGCGACGCTGCCGCACCGTATGCCAACCCAATCATCTTTTTGTTTCTGGGCGGCTTCATCATGGCGCTCGCCATGGAAAAGTGGAACCTGCACAAACGAATTGCGCTTGTGATTCTGGATCATGTCGGCACTGATGGTCGCCGCCTGGTGGGAGGTTTCATGCTGGTGTGCGCTCTGCTTAGTATGTGGATGACGAACACTGCGACGACGATGATGCTACTACCGATCGTTCTTTCAGTGTCGTCGGTCATATGCGAGAACGCGGGCGATCTTTCCACGAAAGATCGGAACCATTTTCAGGTCGCAATGTTACTGGGCCTTGCATACTCAGCGAGCATCGGTGGTCTGGCGACGTTGATCGGTACGCCGCCAAATGCATTGCTTGCTGGCTTTATGGCGGAGAACTATGGTGTTGAAATCAGCTTCGCTCGCTGGATGGTCGTCGGGGTTCCGATTACTTTCATCATGTTGCCACTGGCTTGGCTGGTGCTTACGCGCGTTGTCTATCAGGTGAATATTCCTGCAAGTGCGGCGGCCGATCGTCACCTTCATGAAATGCGCAAGGAGATGGGGTCGATGACGACTGCGGAAAAGCGCGTCGCCATCGTATTCGTGCTCGTGATAGTTAGCTGGATGATGCGCTTGCCGATTACGGCGTGGCTGGGTTTGAGTGGCGTTTCAGACCCCGGGATTGTCATGACAGCGGCAGTGCTTCTATTCGTTATGCCGAGCGGCGAGCGCACCGAGCCTCAGTTAATGACCTGGCACGACACAAGCCGGCTGCCCTGGGGTGTGCTCGTCCTGTTCGGCGGTGGCCTGAGCCTTGCGGCTGCCGTGAAGAATTCCGGCCTCGCGCTCTGGCTTGGAGAGGGCCTGGCGCCGTTGAACGTCTTTGGCACCGTGGCGCTGGTGGTCGCGGCTGTGACCCTCGTTATTTTCCTGACGGAATTGACCAGCAATCTTGCGACCGCAGCGACCTTGCTTCCGGTCGTAGGCGCGATTGCACTGCAAGGCAATGTGCCGCCTATTGTGTTGACCGTTCCAATCACAATCGCCGCAAGCTGTGCCTTCATGCTGCCGGTCGCAACACCGCCTAATGCGATCGTTTTCGCGACCGGCGCGATCAGTATTCCGCAAATGGTTAAAGCCGGATTTGTGCTCAATATCCTCGGGATCGTCATGGTGACGCTGATTTCATTGTATGCGGCGCCGTGGTTGTTGAGGTAGTTTTACCGGATCGTGACAGGCAAGCTCAAAGGTCTGCAGGAATCATGGCGTAAACGATATTCTTGATTGAGACAACGGTCCCTTTGTGCCCGGCAGCCAGAAATTGCGAGATGACGACGAAATGGGCGACCTGTCGAAATCCCAGACCGCCGTCCCCGTGCGTGGTCCATTCGTCAACGCTGTCCTCTGCTTCCCACAGCATCCTGTCCACACGCGACGGATCGACCATTTGTGCGCGTAGGAGGATCTCCCTGTAAAGGGCCTCACCCGACAGGCCGGGGTTCTCTGCGGTGACTGCCGAATGAGATTTCAACAGGCTCTCGATGACGCGTTTCGCGAATCGCGTTTCTTTGATGGCTGCAAACATGCGTGTCCCCGATTGCTCGTCTTCGCGAGCGATGTTGTTCGGTATCGTATCAGCCCAATGATGGTGTGGGGCAGACTGGTCATTCGGATACCGGGCTCGGCCAGGCCGTCAGGCCGCATAAAGACATCATCGGCAGCATTCGCTGTTCTGTGACTCCTGATAAATGTGCGGATTGCGGCACGCAAATACCCGGGACGCCCGGTAGAATCTGACGTGATGAGAGCTTCAAAAATATTGCTGGCCACGTTCTTGTATTGTGTGGTTGCCACGGCACCCGCCGGCGCCGAGAGCGAGCAGTCCTACGTCCAAAAGATCGGTGAACGCGTAACCGCTTTTGAGAGTGCGGCCAACAATTATCGATTAGCGCTCGACGATGAGGCATACACCTACGTCGATTTCTCCGAACAGGTCCCCGAGGCCAGTTTCGCCGCTATTCGCTTTAGCCCGAACGCGTTTTCACTGGTTGTGGTTGAAAAGCTGGGTGTGGCGCCAGATGCCGAGCAATATGCCGAAATGGTGCAGGTTGCGATGACCGAACAAATCGGGAGCCGCGAAAACTCGGAATACAAAGGGCACAAGGACTTAGGCTATGTCGAATCCCATGGCCAGCAATTCTTCCAAAAGGCCATATACGCAAAAGTCGGCAGCCTGCCGGTTACGTACGTCCTTTCTGCGGCAGTGGACGGCAGACGTGCGTATCAACTTTTGACATTCGCCACAAACGAAACCGAAGCAGTGGTCAGGGAAGAGGCGGCGAAGATGGTGGCTGCTTTCTCAATCACGGATCGAGCTGCAAACGTAAACCTTGCCGACGATCCGAAGTCCGTTCATGACTATCGTTCGGACGTCTTTGGTTATCGGTTTCGGGCACGTGCCAATAGCTGGTTTGAATGGTCCGATCTGAAAGAATCGAATGACACAGCGGATATCGGTGCGCTGTCCGCGCGCGGATTCGGTGCGGTAGTGATGCCGATTTGCTGGCAAGGTGCCCGGCCGACAGATAACGCCATTTATCGAATCATGATGCAGCAATTCGGCGAAGACTATCCCTCTGAATTCATCACTGAGGAACAGGCTATCGAGAAGGACGGGGCGAGCGGGAAGCTGTTCATCGGTACCGAAGAATCCGAGGGCCAGAACTTCTTGTATCACCATTGGGTAGTCGCGAACGATCGTTGCGCATACACACTGGCCGGCTGGGGTCCGGCGGCGGAGAAAAAGACAAAAACCGAATTGGTCAAACTCTGGAACGACTTTCAGATTCTCGACGCGTCTACCGCAAGCGACAACCGATACGATGGCGACGATGAGCGCCGGGTAAACGCCAATTTGCTGAACGCCATGGGCCTGCACTACTACGAGGCAAGAAGTTTTCGCGACGCCTATCGATTCTTCTCCAACGCCAGCGACCTCGTCGCGACGGACGAGACCTTCATCACCAATACGCTACGATCGCTGGTCGAGATATCGGCCTATCATGAGGCACGCGACTGGTTACAGCCGAGATTGACGCCGTTTACCGATAATCAAATCGTGCGTAGCTGGGATGCCTGGCTGGCCTACCAGACAGACAATCCGGAGAAGGCCATACGGATCTATCGCGAGATTTTCGCAGCAGGCTATCGTGAGGATGACGATTTTTCAAGCTTCCTGGGGCTGCTTGCAGATGCGGATCTATGGGACGAACTGGATCGCGTTTTTGCCAGCTACACGCTGGGTGGAGTTAATGACAAAACAAAGCTTCTGCAAGTGCAGTTGCTGAGTCGCCGCGAACGTTACGCCGACGCACTTGCGCTACTTGAGGAAATGACGAATGGGCGGCCCTTTAACGCAGATCTCGTTTACGAACGCATGTCGATTCTCGACGACATGGGAAATCCTGCGGAAGTGCTGAAGCTGGCCGAGTCACTGATAGAAAATGGCTATCGATCTCTGCAAAGTTACTATTTCAAAGGTGATGCCGAGTATCAACTGCGCTCGTATCGCACGGCACGCGAATCCTTCGAGCAAGCACTGACTTACGCGCCCGGCAACACAAAGCTTCGCGAGTATCTCGACGCAATCGACCAGATGCTGGGCCAGGGTGATGTCTCGATGATCAGTACGGCAATCGATGCGGTGCCGTTGCCAGAAGACATGCAGAAAATATTCGCAGCCGATGACACGGCATCAACGGGATCCGGATACGGAGCCGAGTTTCTCAGCCGGATCGGCGCTTACGACTTTTCCGGTGGCAATACCTTAACGGAGACCCAGTATCGAAAGATCCGCGTGGTTGACGACAACGGAATATCGCAATTCAGTACGCTCGAATTCGATTTTGATCCTGGCTATGAGCAACTGTTCGTCAATTCGCTCATAGTGCGTAATGCGGCTGGCGAGGTGCTTGGCGAAGGCGATATCAACACCTACTACATTACCCACGATGAAGACGGCTACGAGGCAAGCACGGGAAAGACGGTGCATCTGCCAGTACCGAGTCTGGCACCCGGCGTCATTATAGAAGCCGTCGTCAGCAAACTGACCTCGGTAGACAAAGGCACGTTTCCCCTGGAAACCGTCTACATGGCCACTGATCGGCCAATTGCCTATAGCGCATTATTCGTCACCGGCAAGCGCGAGGACATTCGCTATCAGGCGAGCGGTGTGCCGAAGCCGATAAAGCGCGGCGATGCGTTGGTGTGGGAAATGCAATCGCCGGTCTCTTTTCGGTGGGAGCCCTTGCAGCCGTACTTCGATCAAATCCTGCCCTGGGTACAACTGGGGACGGTCGGCGCGGACTGGCAATCGGTGGGTGCGGAGTATCTGGCCAGGATTAAAGACAAACTGGACGTCAGCTCGGTCGCCGATAGGGCGAGCCGCCTTGTTGAGGGTGTCGACAATCAGGCGCGCAAGATCGAAATTTTGAGTTCATATGTTCAAAACGAGATCCACTATGAAGCTATCGAGTTTGGGCGTCGGGCTTACATTCCAAAAACGGCACGCGAAACAATGCGCGATCGCTACGGTGACTGCAAAGACCACGCCGTACTTTTATATACGATGCTGGAAGCGGTCGGTATCGACGCGTCGCTCGCGCTCGTCAACCTGCAACAGAAAGTGGTTCCCGAGCTGCCCAACACAGACCAGTTCAACCACGTCATCGTCACCGTGCCGATACAAGGCGGTCGTATTTTCATCGACGCAACAGATAAAGATATGCGCCTCGGCCAACTGGCGCCCAGGTCTATGGCTGGTAATCGTGCGCTGATACTCGGTGATACCTCGGAGCTCGTGGAGATTCCTGAATATGAGTCGGAATTGACAGGGCTCAATATTGACCGTGTTGTCGAACCCGCTGGAGAGGGGTACATCAAGGTTACAGAAACGGCTCGATTCAAAGGTTATCAGGCTGCGGAGCTGCGGGGTCAGCTGCGATCGATCGAAACATCCGAAATGCAGTCGTCATTGCAGCGCTGGGTTGCGAGCCGATACTCGGATGCGGAACTCACCGATCATTTTGTCGAAAACGTATTTGACGCGAGCGACGACCTGATCGTGGAGATCAAATACACGCTGCCGCTCGAAACTGACGGTACATTCGATGTACCAAGTTTTCTCGAGGCCTACTACCTTGAATACGATCGAGTGGCTGATCGGCGCTTCCCGTTCGAGTTTTCCTATCCGCTGCGGGTCAGCGCCACCACGTCGCTAAAGTTCCCGTCCGGGCAGAAACTGGATGCCGTGACCAGAAAACCAGGCGCGGGAGAATCCCGATTCGGAAACTGGCGTCGCGAGGTCAGTCAGGTCGACGGCCACTGGAAAATACAATTTGACTATGTTGCATCCGAAGCACGGTTCGCGCCGGAGGAATACCGTGACTTCGCGGAGTTTCAGCGCAAGGCCATGGATGCTATCGAGCAAGCGCTGATCATCCAGCGATAAACGGCCGTCCTAGAGTAGCTTGTGACCCGGCGGCAGCTTGTGCGTTACCCACATGGCAAGGCGGTGCTTGATATTCGGCAGGGAAATCTGTTCATTCGGAATGGGAGTGATGGCCTTGTCGTGGACCAGCAGTCGATAGGCATACTGAATCTTGAGGTCGTGCGAGTCAGTGACATCAAATTCGACGACACCGCGCTTGACCGCATCGTCCAACACCATCTCAAGCGCCAGTTTCAACAGCTCTTTTTCGTTTTTAAGTTTCTTGGACATCGCTGTTGCCAAGTCTACTACGCTGGCCCGGGCTCCGCGACGACAACAGCTCGCCTGGTAGCAAAGATAAGAAAAAGGTTTATACCCGTAAGCGAACGAATAAAGTATCCTCGCACTTCAATGAGGAAGTCTCTGAACATTCGCATTTTCGTGCTGTTGATGGGTGCTCTGCTGGCATGCGGCAGCTACGCCCAAAACACAGCGGAAAATACTGCCGCACCTGAAACTATCGACCTGACATCGCTTGGAACCAACTGGTGGTCGAATTTTGAGCGGCCGAGCGATGGTACGGCGGCGAATGTCGACCGATTTCTTAATGATATCCGCATCCAGACAGCCGGTTTGCAAACGTCAAATCAGGCGGTCGCGCAGTCCATTCTGGACGCGATCAGTGACAACATGAGCGCCTATTTCGCGTTGTCGCAAGAGCCGGAATTGAAAACGCAGACGCTGCCGGAGCCGGCGCTGAGCTATTCCATCGATCAGCTCCTTGAAATCGCCGCCGAATCACGGGCCGCTGAAGCCAGCGCCGCAGACGAACAACTCAAAGTCGAGCGCGAGGGACGCATCCGCGACGGTGCCGGCAGACGACGTGATCAGGCGTTCAAGGATTACGTGAATGCGCCTGCAGGAGATAGGCGCTTGCTGGCGGCACTTAGGCTGATTCAATTCCGCTCGGCGCAGGCTATTTCTGCCCGGCGTCTTGAGCTGCTGACGGAAAGGTACGAACGGTCAACGGCCTACGCGGAGACGACGCGTGCGCGCGTTCAATACGCTGCCGAGAAGCTCGCGACGAGGCCAGAAACGGCAGGACTTATCAAGCTCGTAAAAGGTGTTGCGGAGCAGGAGGCGATCGTCGCCAAAAGCCAGGAGCAGCTGCGTGCCGCGGAATTGGCTGCGACCGGCCTCAACCTCGATACTGAGCGCGGCCGTTCGCAACAACAACTACAGCAGCAAAAGTTGGTGGCTGCAGAGGTCTCACTGGCCCTCGCGGAAGTGGCGCTTGCCGAGTTGCAGGGGCGGCGCTGGTGGACGGCGCTGGAGATTGCCGCTGCGCCCGACATGCCCGCGCTACAGGAAGAAGCCCTGCAGTGGTCGCTGCTAATACGACGCGTGGAGCAAAGTACAGCGCATTGGTTGAGAGACACGCAAGATGAGTTTCTTGCTGTGCAAACAGTTTCCCAGGATGGTCTGGATGGAGAATCGCGTCGCTTGCTGGACCAGCGACTGGGTACCGCTCAGGACACCCTGAATCGCATTGGCGAACTCAGCGCCGATATCGCCGACCTGAAACTGGTTAGCCAGGCGGTCGATAACTCCATTTTAGAATATGCGGGCGCATTCCGATCGTGGGTTACCAGCGCGAGCAGAAATATCAAGGTGCTGTCGAAGCAAGTCGTTGGTCTTGCCGACGTCACCTTGTTTCCGATCGGAGAAGCGCCGGTTACCGGCGGCGACATTCTGCGAGTTTTGATAATCCTGATTGTCGCGTTCCTGCTCTCGCGGGGCATTCGCAGCGCGATAGGTCGAGCCAGCCGTAACGGAGATACCGGAACCCAGGCGTCCATGTACACAGTGGCACGACTGACGCACTACGCGATCGTCATCATCGCGATAATAATTGCTCTGTCCTCCATAGGCCTCGATTTTAGCAATCTGGCTTTGGTGGCGGGTGCTCTGGGTGTCGGTATCGGTTTTGGCTTGCAATCGATAGTCAGCAATTTTGTTTCGGGTTTGATCATTCTCTTCGAGCAATCCTTGCGCGTCGGCGACTACATCGAACTTGAGGCAGGCCTTACCGGCACGGTCAAAGCGATTAACGTTCGAAGCACCCTCATTAATACCAACGACAATATCGACATCGTTGTTCCAAACTCCGAGTTTGTGGTCAGCCGGCTCACAAACTGGACCTTGGGCGAGCGAACATTAAGAGTGCGCATTCCCTTCGGTGTCGCCTACGGCAGTGACAAAGAACTGGTAAAAAAAGCGGCGCTGGAGGCAGCAGCTAATGTGTCCTACACACTGACGAATATGAAGGGCCGCGAACCGGACGTATGGCTGGTCAAATTTGGCGATAGCAGCCTGGATTTCCTGTTGCTGGTTTGGGTCAATCGGCAAGGCGCGAAACGGCCAACTCGAACTCGTGCCGCGTATCTTTGGGAGCTTGAGGGCAAACTCAGAGAGTACGGCATTGAAATCCCGTTCCCGCAGCGTGATCTGAATCTGCGCCGGGGGTGGGCCTCCAGCCCACAAGCCGAGCTGAAAGATTTGCAGGACCCTTCGTTGTCGGACGAAGAGCCGTAACCTTAAGCTACAGCCACTTACGCCAGCGGAAGTAGCCAACCAGCCCGACTAGACACAAGCCCATGCTTAGCGCCGAATAAAGAAAGCCGTTCGGATTGACGGTGCCCGGTAGCCCGGCGACATTCATTCCGAGCACTCCGGTGACGAAGGTCAGCGGCAGGAATATCGCCGCGACAACGGACAAAACATACATGCGTTGGTTTTGTTCGTGCGCGATGCGGTTCATCAACTCTTCCTGGGTCACGAGCGCGTGCTCCCGTGCGAGATCGAGATCCTCAATGTGGCGGGTGAGGTGATTGGCTTCTTCTCGTAAGTCAAAAGCTTCGCTGTCCAGAAGTATTCCAATATTGTCCCGGGCGATGCGGTCGAGGGCTTCGCGCTGAGGTGACAGATATCGGCGGATGGCAGCAGATTGTCGCCGCGCGACACCCAGCGTTAACCGAATGTCTTCGACATTGCCTTCGGCCATCTCGTCGCCCAATGCTTCGATTTGCTCTTCTATATTTTCAATCGCAGACTCGATACGAAGTGACAAAAAAGTCGTCAGGCTTACGAGGAATTCGCCCGTGGTCTTCGGTCCCTTGCCGGCGGCTAAGGCAACACCAATGTCATTAATAGACGCGACGTTGCGGCGCCATGAGGTAATGATCCGACCTTTCTGCAAGGACATCCGTACCGAAACCATATCGTCCGGAACGGCGCCTGGATTCATGTTGATGCCACGCAGGATTACGACAAGGCTGTCTGACTCCGCCAGTGAACGAGGCCGTGTCTCGGCCGTGAGCAGGATAGAAGTGATGTTCTCGCCAAGTTCACTACGTCGCACCAGCCAGTCCCGGCCGCGCTCGTTATTTTGATCAATATCCAACCAGAGCAAGCCGTCCGACTCGGCCCAGCCGTCGACCTCTTCGGCACTCAGGTCGCGTGCGCCGCCCTTGCCGTCAAAAAGCATGGCATGACGGAACGTTGGGTGTGGGTCGATAGTCTTAAGTGTTTCTGTCATGGCAAACTGTCACAATTACCCCTGCAATCCAGACTTTACGCTGCGCGCAATGAAATCACACCCAGAACAGCCACTCGTCAGGTCGGCGAGCTCTATCCTTTGCCTGTGCACCGCCTGGCTGCTGTTTCTTGTGCCGTCGACGGGCCTCGCGGACATGGCGATATCGGGTCTTGATGCCAGGCTCGAAACGAATGTTCGTGCGATGTCGCCCCTGTCGACGGCGAGCTGTGATTCAGCGCCCTGGCGAGTTGAGCGCCTGTTTCGCAATGCTGACAAGGACATCACAAATGCTCTGCGTGCATTAGGTTACTACGAGGCCGTCATTAATAAGTCACTCCACTGGGGCGACGACTGCTGGCGCGCGGATATTCGGATTCAGGCCGGGGAACCGGTGCGCCTCCGAAACGTAAAAATCGAAATCGATGGTGACGCCGCGCTCGACACGGCATTTATGAATCGTATTTCGACCGCTCGCCCGGCGTCCGGCGAGGTCTTCGATCATGGTCGGTATAGCAACTTCAAGTCTGCGCTACTGAGTAGCGCAATGAGCTCGGGATTTTTTGACGCTAAATTTGACAGCAGCACAGTCACTATCGACAGAGACGCCAGGTCCGCGGATTTAATCATGGAGTTCCAAAGCGGGGAGAAATACCGGTTTGGCGAAGTCCGCTTCACGGAAGGCATCCTGCGTGACAACTTGTTACAGGGATATACCGACATTAAGGCCGGTGAGCCGTATTCGTCGAAGATGATTAGCGATCTTTACGAGGCACTCAATGGCAGCAGCTATTTTTCGTCCGTTTCGATCAAAACTGAACCATTGGATACAGCCGGAAAAACGGTTCCCGTTACCGTCGAACTCACGTCCGCGAAGCATCGTGTTTACTCAGCGGGTGGTGGTTTCACGACAGACCTGGGGCCGCACGGCCGAATTGGCTACACGAACAGGCGCATTAACGACAAGGGCCATCAGTTCGAAAGCAAGCTCTTCGGCTCGTCGGTAAGCAGCGAACTAAATGCCGCGTATCGTTGGCCGATGAGAAATCCACGCCGTGAATGGTTCAGCATTGTTACCGGCCTGCAGCATGAAAAAACCGAGACGAGTGAACACGATAGCTTCAAAGTCGGGTTTCTTCGTTCGAAAAGTATGGGTCCTGCGTGGATGCGAACTCGCTATATTGACTATGCCTACGAAGACTTCATCGTCGGAAATCAGATCTCAACGAGCCAGCTTGTCATACTGGGCACCAACTGGGAGACAGCCGAAGGGCGTGCTCTGAGCCGGGCAACCCACGGGCATAGACTCAATTTGGATTTGCGTGGCGCGAGCGACGCGCTGGGTTCTGATACCAGCTTTTTGCAGCTGCGAGTAAAAGCAAAATGGGTGCATGCATTTGGCGACCGTACGCGCCTGCTCGCCAGGACGAGCCTTGGCCTGACGGCAAAGGACGAGCTGTCAGAGTTACCGGCGTCAGTGCGATTTTTTGCCGGTGGCGACAGCAGTGTTCGCGGTTACGAATACGAGACACTGGGCCCGGTCGACGCCGATGGCAACGTCATTGGCGGCAGCCATCAAATAGACGGCAGCCTGGAAATCGATCGACTCATTCGCGACAAGTGGGCAATCGCGTTATTTGTTGACTCGGGCAACGCGTTTAACACGTTCGATATTGATCTCTACACCGGTGTTGGTATCGGGCTGCGCTGGTATTCGCCGGTAGGACCTATTCGCCTTGATTTCGCACATCCGCTGGATGACCCGGACCAGAATTTTCGCATTCACATTAGCCTCGGGCCGGACTTGTGATGGGACGATTTGGCAAATGGTTGTGGCGGAGCAGCGCTGTTCTGCTGGTATTGTTCATAGTGCTCCTTACAGCAGCTGCGATCTTTCTGAACACCGCGTCAGGCACCCGCTGGGCGATTGCCTATCTTGACGATACGCTACCGGGCGAACTATCAAGCGGCGAGTTCGATGGTACTTTTTGGCGCGGACTACGCTTCCGAAACATTGCGTATAGCAACGAAAAGCTAAGCATCGAAGCTGTGGATCTTGAGGTCGGCATCGACTGGCCGTCCATAGCGACAGGTCAGATTACACTTAAGAAAGTTAACGCGAAAAGGCTTACTTACAGAGATATCAGCCCGCGCGCGGTGACGCCGAAACCATTCGAATTGGCGATGCAAGCATTGCCGTTCGAGCTTTCGATTACGAACGCCAGAATTGAAGAGTTCGTATTTGCGAGTAGCGATGATGAGTTCATTGTAAAAACCATCTTGTTGGAACGCGCGCGACTATCAGGAAATTCGATCGATCTACGAGCCGGCTCCGCCATAAACGACGTTCTCAGTGCGTCGATTTCAAACTTCGCGACGCGGTTGGACGGGGATGTTCCGACATCCGCAGTGGTGAGCTGGCAACTTGCCGACGGCAGTTGGTCCGGTTACGGCACGGTGGGCGGATCGTTGAATGAGCTGTCTTTCGAACAGACGGTCGCCAGCGATTACCCCGGCGTCGTGACGGGTACTGTGAAAATACTGAATCGTATTGAGCCCGAAATAGATGCGTTGGTGAACTGGGATCGTTGGATGATCGGTGAGCGTGAGCTGCTGAATGGCGAGGCCCACTTTCTGGGCCTGCCGAATAACTCTCACGTTGACTTTGACCTGACGCTATCGCTTGCTGTTAGGGAGTCCTACCGATTGAGCGGCATGGCTGATGGCGATACGCGCTCGCTGTCGGGATTCGAAGCGCAAATTAGCGGCTCAGCAGGACGTGCGGATCTGACGGGGCAGCTGGCATGGCTGCCATCGTTGTCAGTTGCGGCGGACGTCATAGCGACTGACATCAACCCGGCGATATTTCGCGCCGAATTGTCCGGTCGTCTGGATGCGAGCGCGCATGTCTTGATTGACGACACTCTGGCGGTGCGTGCCGAAAAACTGGCTGTAACGGGCATTCTCAATGATGCACCGCTGCGCGCGAGTGGTGATCTGTTGTTGTCGTCGGATCGCCAACGGTGCACGGCCTGTGTATTGGACGTCGGCGACAATCGCCTGCGCGTTGATGGCGGTCTGGCCGCGAATAGCATCGCGATGTCACTGAGCATTGAAGCGCCGGTCCTGAGCCAGTTGTGGCCGGGGCTCGGCGGCTCGGCAACGGGTTCCGGCAACATCAGTGGCTCGGTCGATGAGCCCGATATCGCCGGCCGGATCGATGTCGCGAAGCTCGAAATCAATGGCACTGACTTTGGGGCGCTGCGAGTCGATGGCGGTGGCAGTCCGATTTCGTTCGACGCCAATGTGAATTGGATCTACGGCGAGATATCCGTGACCGTTGGCGGAACTCTGCAGCTGGCTGACGAAGCGCTCTCGGGCGTCATTCGCTCAGGGTCTATTGCCGAGTCGACTGCCGGCAAGTGGTCGCTGGATGACCCACTCACATTTCGACTGGCGAAAGACGAGATATCCGCCGGGGCGCATAACTGGAGCGGAGACAATGGCTCGCTGCATGTGTCGCGACTCATGATGCGCGACGAGTTGTTCGCATTGAGTGCGACGCTCAAGGGTTTGCCCTTACAGCTCGGCAATGCCTGGTTGCCTAAGGGCTTTCAGCTTCTGGGTTACGGCAATGCCGACATCGATCTCACTCGCGCAGCGGCCGTATGGTCCGGTGAGATAAACTGGCAGCAAATTGACACGGTGCTGCGCGTAACCGAATTACACGAGCAAATCACTGACGTAATCGTTCCGCGAGCCGAAATGAAGGCAAAACTGATCGATGGTGGTGTGGTTGCCAGCGCCGCGATATCGATTGATCCGGGCGTGCTCGCTGAAGTGGATGTCAGTATGGAGCGGCTTGCAGATGATGCACCGATACAAGGCACACTCAGACTTCAAGGTAGTGACTGGCGCTGGGCATCGGCCGTCATTCCTCAAATAGATCGCCTGGACGGGACCATCACCGCTGCGGTTGCCGCCGCCGGCCCTCTCAATGCGCCCGAATTTTCAGGAACGGTTGAGTGGCACAAGGGCTCGCTATTCGTTCCTGCGCTTAACGTGCCTTTGAACGATATTGATGTGGTCGTGACGGGCGCATCAAGTGGTGCCGCAAATCTTACCGGTTCGGCAAGGTCCGGCGATGGCACGCTGCAGGTAAACGGTCAGCTCGAAAACCTGATGCAGCCATCGCGTTCGATTACGCTGGCGATAAGTGGCTCGGCAGCAGAGGCCATCAATTGGCCGGAATACCGGTTGTGGGCTACGCCAGACGTGAGCCTTGTCGGCGATGCGAACGGCTGGCGGTTTGGCGGTCAGGTCACAGTACCGAAAGCAGATGTTGAGCTGCGCGAGGTGCCGGTGGGTGCCGTTACGATATCGCCCGATGTGATCGTCCTTGGCGAAGAACAAGGTGAGGTGCGCGCTACGCGTGTCTCTGGCGAGATGCAACTGACCTTGGGCGACCAGGTACGCTTTAAGGCCTTGGGTTTGGACACTCGCCTGATCGGCGCGCTGAAGTTGAAGATGATCGACGATCGCCCGCTTGGCATTGAGGGGCGATTGACATTGGTTGACGGTACATTCGCCGCACAGGGACAGAAGCTGACTATCGAGAAAGGCACTGTCTCGTTCACTGGCCCGATCGATGA